>NZ_JAAAHR010000010.1:0-102687 GCF_009908215.1 Nonomuraea sp. K271
GCCCCACCCTTCCCGGCCATCGGAAACTGAGCCCACCACAAGGCGCCCTCACCACCGGGCGCCTTCTCCTTTTTACACCCCGCACAACCGGTCACGCCAAGCATTGTTTTGTGCATCCGTTTTACCGGTTCGAGCCTTTCGACGACTGCTTTATGTTCCCTTTACAAAGAGTGACATCTTCACTACGTTGGGCGAGTCATCGCAGGTCAGAGGCGTTCGATCGTCTCGTGACAACGAAAGGCCGACAGCCATGCGCGTTCTTTCCCGCATTACTCGAACACTAGTGATCGGCGCCGCGATAATCGCGGCGACGGCCACCCCCGCGGGGGCCGCTCCATTCCCCGGCGCGCCCGGCAGTCCGTCCATTCAGCCGCCGAGCGCCACGTGTTTCAAGTTCCCCTACTTCGGTCCGAAGGGGCACGCGAACTTCGATTTCGGCCAGGACATCGTCAGGCTCCTCGACGAGCGCGGCATCCGGGTGGAGGGTCTCGCCCCCATGCAGGCCAAGCCCGGTAACAGGGGCATCTACATGCCTATCGGGTGGAAGCAGGACCACATCGACCCGTGCAACGGCGTCTACTACCCCGGCGGGTTCGCCCTCAACGACGTCAGGAGCGGGCACAGGGCCGCCATCCACGACATCTACCTGCGCCCCGACGGCGCGCACGCTCAGGTCGAGATCGACGGCGAGCCCCAGGGCGAGCAACTGGTGGCCACCTACCGGCTGCCCGAGTTCGCCCCGTACGTCCCGACGCCGCGGCCGCTCGAAGGCGGCATCGGGCCCAAGCACTGGCCGTTCTACGTCAGCCCCTACCTCAGCCGGACCGTCAGGCAGCTCACCGGCATCCCGCTGAACGAGGGCGCCTACCTGGCCAACCTCGACGCGGTCGTCCAGTACGTGCCGTAGGGCGACGTCCCCTGACCTGAGATCCGCCCGGCCGTGCCCGCGGGCACGGCCGGGTACCAGCGAAACGAGAGACAGATGCGAGTGACCAGCGCGAGTAGCCGGTGGACGTGGGCCGCCGCCGGCGGCGCCGCCATAGCCATGCTGACGACCACGGTGCTGCTCGGCCCCTCGATGCGGCAGGGCACGGCGACCAGCCACTGGGACGCCCCCGCGACCACCCGGGACAAGCAGGTCGACGCGACCGACCTGTACGCCTTCACCAGCCCCGAACGCCAGGACACGGTCACGATCGTGGCCAACTACATCCCCTTCCAGGTGCCCAACAAGCCCTACCAGTTCGACACCGGCGCCCGCTACGAGGTGCACATCGACAACACCGGCACCGGCCGGGCCGCCGTCACCTACCGGTGGACGTTCACCACCAAGGGGCTGCCGGTGCCCTCCTTGGTCCGCAAGCACCAGGCCGGGCCGGCCGACGCCCTGGTCGAGCAGAGCTACACGCTGACCAGGCTGCGCGACGGCAAGTGGGAGACGCTCGTCCGGGACGGTTATGTCGCTCCCGCCGACATGGGCGCCCTGGCCACGCCCGACTATCCGGAGCTGCGCCGCAAGGCCGTGCGTGACCTGCCGGGAGGGGGCAAGGTCTTCACCGGCACGGCCGCCGACCCGTTCTACTCCGACAACCACGCGGTCAACCTGCTCAGGTTCGGGCTGCCGTTCTTCCCGGTCAAGACCGGCGTGCCGCTCAACGTCAGCTCGCTGGCCCTGCAGATCCCCAAGTCGGAGCTGGCGCTCGGCGGCGACCCCGCGGCCAACCCCGTCATCGGCGTCTGGACCACCGCCTCCCGCAGGTCCAGCGGCGTGCTCGGCTCGGGGCAGGCCGGCTTCAAGCAGGTCTCGCGGCTGGGCAACCCCAACTTCAACGAGGTCATCATTCCGCTGAAGCAGCGCGACCGCTTCAACACGCTGCGGCCCGACGGCGACGAGGGCGGCGGGCTGGTCGTGCCGTCCACGCTCGATCCCGACCAGGCCAAGGTCGTCGCGAAACAGGCCAAAGTCGCGGCGCCGCCGGCCCCGCGCAAGGACCTGGAGGCGATCTACCTCACCGGCCTGACCGCACGGGGCGACGGGCCGATCGACCGCGACCTCAACTCCCACCTGCTGAACCGGGACGTCTCGCGCATCGTCAAGGCGGAGGAGCTGCGCCTCAACATGAGCACGCCCGTCGCCGCCGAGCCGGACAAGTACGGCCTCCTCAAGGGCGACGAGCAGGGCTACCCCAACGGCCGCCGCCTCGTCGACGACGTCGTGACCGTCAACCTGCGCATGCTCCTGGGCGAGCCCGCGGGTCCCGGCGCTCCGGGTCTCATCGCCGAGGACAACCCGGCGTTCCTGTACAAACCCATCTCCGGCAGCTTCCCCTACCTGGCCCTGCCCGTCACCGCCGGCTGAGCCCACACCGAGGACACCCGATCAGATGAGTCGTGTACGGCGATCGTTGCCCCTGCTGGTATGCCTGCTGCTGGGGTGCGTGCTGCTGGCCCTGTACGCCCCCGGCGGCGCGCTGCGCCGGGACGAACCGCCTCCCCAACAGGCGGGGCGGTCGCCGTACGACCTGGCCGGGTCGATAGAGGACGCCCAGGACCGCCTGCACCGTCACCCGGACGACGCGGCGGCCTGGGCGGCCCTCGGCTTCCTGTATCTGGAACAGGCCCGCCGCACCGCCGACGGCGCCTACCACGCCAAGGCTCGGGGCGCGTTCGAACGTTCGATGCGCCTGCCCACGGGCGACGGTGAGCCGTACATCGACGCCGTGATCGGCATGGGCGCGCTGGCCAACGCCGGGCACGACTTCGCCGGCGCGGTCCGGTGGGCCGAACGAGCCCGTGAGGCCGCCCCCTACCGCTGGCCGCTGTACGGCGTGCTCACCGACGCCCACCTCGAACTCGGCCATTACCAGCAGGCCGAGAGCACGCTGCGGCACATGCTCGACGGCCGCCCCGACTTCGCCTCCTTCACCAGGGCCGCACGCCTGGAGCGGGTGCACGGGCGGCCGGGGCCCGCGCGCGAGCTGCTGCACCGCGCGTGCGAGATCGCCGGCGACCCCGCCGAGTACGCCTTCTGCCAAGGGCAACTCGGCGACCTGGCCTGGCACACCGGCGACCCGCGCGCCGCGCTCACCGCCTACGCCGAGGCGCTGGCCGCCGACCCCGGGCACGTGCCCTCGCAGGCGGGCAGGGCCCGCGCGCAGGCCGCGCTCGGCCACGTCGACCAGGCGCGGCGCGGCTACGCCTCCGTCGTCGCGAGGGCCCCGTCGTTCGTCGTCGAGTACGGCGAACTGCTCGAACACCTCGGCGACCGGGCCGGCGCCAGGCGTCAGTACGCCGTGTTCACCGCCCAGCACAAGCTCCTCGCCGCCGCCGGGAACGCCGACCACCTGGCCATGGGCACGTACGAAGCGGATCACGGCGATCCGGACACCGCGGTCCGGCACCTGCGGGCGGAGTGGAAACGGCGCCAGAGCATCGAGGTCGCCGACGCCCTGGGCTGGGCACTGCACCGGGCGGGCCGCCACGCCGAGGCCGCCACGTACGCCGCACGGGCGGAAAGGCTCGGCGGGCACCACGCGCTGTTCGCCTACCACCGCGGCGAGATCGAGCAGGCGCTCGGGCACACCGCCTCCGCCCGCGCCCACCTGACCAGGGCCCTGTCCCTCAACCCGCACTTCTCCCCGGCCGGGGCGGCGCGGGCGCGCGAGCTGCTGGCGGCGACGGCATGATCACTCCACTGGTCGCCCCTCTGGTGTCCGCGGCGCTGGCCGCGCATCCGCTGGGCAACTTCAGCGTCAACCACTACGACGGGCTGACGATCCACCGCGACCGGATCGAGCACGTCGCGATCGTGGACAGCGCCGAGATCCCGACCCTGCAAGACACGGTGCGGGGCTCCGTGGACGCCCACGCCCGTCGTGCCTGCGCGCGGCTGCGCGACACCGTCGAAGGCACGGTGGAGGGACGGCCGCTGGCCTGGCGGGTCACCGAGACGTCCTTCGCCTACCAGGCGGGGGCCGCGGGGCTGCGTACCAGCAGGCTGACGTGCCGCCTGAGCGCGCCTTTGCGGGTGGACCGGCCGCTCACCCTCACCTTCGCCAACGCCCACCGCGCCGGCACCGTGGGCTGGCGCGAGATCACGGCCCGGGGGGACGGCGTGCGGCTCAGCGCCTCAAGCGTGCCCGCGCACAGCGTGTCGGGCGAGTTGCGCGACTACCCCGCTGACCTGCTCAGATCCCCGCTCGACGTACGCCATGCGCGCGTCACGGTCGAGCCGGGCACCGGAGACGCCGGGACGTCCGTGACCGTGCCGGGCGTGGACATCGTCACCCGCTACACCGCTCTGCTGGCCGACCGGCTGAACACGCTGGTCGGCGCCGACCGGCTGACCGTGCCGCTCGGCATGCTGGCCCTGTTCCTGTCGCTGCTGCTCGGAGCCGTGCACGCGGCGATGCCCGGCCACGGCAAGACCGTCATGGCCGCCTACCTCGCCGGGCGGGACAGACGTTTGCGGGACACGGTCGCGGTCGCGGCCACGGTCACCGCCACCCATACGGCGGGGGTGCTGGTCCTGGGGGTGCTGGTCACGCTCACCGCGTCGTTCTCGGGGGAGGCGGTTCTGAGCTGGCTCGGAGTGGCCAGTGGGCTCATCATCGCCCTGATCGGCGCCGGCCTGCTCCGCTCCGCCCGCCGCCGCGACTCCACCCCCGGCCACGACCACGGCCATGGGCATGGGCATGAGCATGGGCACGGGCACGGGCGGCGGTCCGGTGGGGTGGTGGCGCTGGCCGTGGCCGGCGGGCTGGTGCCGAGCCCGTCCGCCCTGGTGGTCCTGCTCGGCGCGGTGGCGCTGGGACGTACCGTGTTCGGTGTCATGACCGTCGTCTGCTACGGGCTCGGCATGGCGCTGACGCTGCTGACCGCCGCGCTCGCCCTGCGCAAGCTGGGTGACCTCACCCTGCTGGGGCGGCTGCAGCGCCTGCGCCCGTACAGCGCCGCCATGACCGCCACACTCGTCCTGCTCGTCGGCACGGGCGTCACCCTGCGCGCGGTCGCCGCCCTGGTGTGAGCGTCCGCGCCGCCGGCGGGCGATACGGGAACGGCGGCGTGTCGATGTCCGGCACGTGACGACGGCCCGGCCACGACAGGTCACCATTCGGCGAGGCCGCCGTCGTCGCGGCGCCAGATGGGGGAACGCCAGCGGTGGCCGATCTCGGCCGCGCGTTCGACGGCCGCGGCGTCGATCTCGATGCCCAGGCCGGGGCCGGTCGGCAGCGGCACGTGCCCGTCGGCGTACCTGAACACCGACGGGTCCACCAGGTAGTCGAGCAGGTCGGCGGGCTCGTTGTAGTGCAGGCCGAGGCTCTGCTCCTGGATGAGCAGGTTCGGGGTGGCGAAGCCGGTCTGCAGGCTGGCGGCCAGGGCGATCGGGCCGAGCGGGCAGTGCGGGGCGACAGCGGCGCCGTAGACCTCGGCCAGGGCGGCGATGCGCCGGATTTCCGAGATGCCGCCCGCGTGTGAGACGTCCGGCTGGGCGACCGCGATGCCCGCCTCCAGCGCGGGGCGGAACTCCCACCGCGAGTACAGCCGCTCTCCCGCCGCGATCGGGATGCTGGTGGCCGAGGTGACCGCGGCGAGCTCGGCAGTGAGCTCCGGCACGACGGGCTCCTCCACGAAGAACGGCAGGTACGGCTCCAGCAGGGGCAACACCCTGCGTGCCATGGGCAGGCTCAGCCGTCCGTGGAAGTCCAGCGCGATGTCCACCTCGTCACCGACCGCGGCGCGCACCGACGCGAGCCGGTCCACGATGGCCTTGACGGAGGCCGCCGTGTCGATGGCGCGCAGGATGCCCGCGGCGTTCATCTTCAGTGCGGTGAACCCGCCCTCCACCAGCCCCACCGCCGCGTCGGACGCCTCGGCGGGCGAATCGCCGCCCACCCAGCCGTACACGCGGACGCGCTCTCTGACGGGCCCGCCGAGCAGCCGGTGCACCGGCACGCCGTAGGCCTTGCCGGCGATGTCCCACAGCGCCTGGTCGATGCCGGCGACCGCGCTGGACAACACCGGCCCGCCCCGGTAGAAGCCGCCCTTGGTGAGCACCTGCCAGTGGTCCTCGATGCGCAGCGGATCGGCGCCCACCAGGTGGTCGGACAGTTCAGCGACGGCGGCGGCCACCGTGGCCGCCCTGCCCTCGATGACCGGCTCGCCCCAGCCGGTGATCCCCTCGTCGGTGTCGACGCGCAGGAACAACCAGCGGGGCGCCACCAGGTAGGTCGTGAGCGAGACGATGCGCATGAGTTCCTTTTCGATCAGTTGCGGTTCGGCGGGTTCAGTCGGAGTCCTTCGTGACGCTCCAGCCGCCGTCGACGGTCAGCGAGGCGCCGGTGATGAACGACGCCTCGCCGCTGGCGAGGAACGCTATGGCGGCGGCCACCTCGTCGGGGCTGCCGAGCCGGCCGGCCGCCGTGGCGCGGGCGGAGCGCTCCCGGCCGGCCTCGTCGATGCCGTCCCACGCCCCGGTCAGGATGGGGCCGGGCACCACCGCGTTGGCGCGTACCTCGGGGCCGTACTCCACGGCGAGCTGCCTGGTCAGCGAGAGCAGTCCGCCCTTGGACGCGGCGTAGGCCGGGCGGCCGGGGAGGCCGAATCCGGCGTGCACGCTGGAGACCGCCACGAGGGCTCCGCGTGCCTGCCGCAACTCGCCGATGAACGTGCGCGCGCCGAGGTAGAACCCGCCGAGGTTGACCGCGAGCTGGGCGTTCCAGTCGTCCGGCCCCACCTGGTCGGCGGGTCCCTGCCGCAGCAGGTACGCGTTGCCGACGAGCACGTCCAGCCGCCCGAACCTGTCGAGGACCAGCGTGCGCAGGTCGTTCCATGCCTGCGGCGAGGCCACGTCGCAGGCGGCGTACACGGCCTCGGGGACGGAGTCGGCCACCTGCCTGCCCGCCGCCTCGTCGATGTCGGCGACGACCACCGAGGCTCCTTCCGACGCCAGCCGGCGAACCGTGGCGGCGCCGATGCCCCGCGCGCCACCCGTGACGACGGCCGTCCGTCCCGCGAACCTGGTCATCGGACGCTCACCTCCGCCGCCGACAGATAGGGTCCGCCGCTGGCCCGGGTGCCCTCCAGACGCACGTAGCGGGCGTCCGCGGCCTCGAACGAGGCGGTCTTGAGCCGGGCGTCGGCCGCCCACGAGCCGTCGGCGACCTCGGTGAAGGTCTGGCCGTCCGTGCTGAGGTACACCTTGTAGTCGAGGATCGTGCCGTTGAGGTTGCCGTCGAACCTCGGCTGGTAGTCCACGGCGCTGATCCGCTTGGTGTCGCCCAGGTTGAGAGTGATCGACTGGGGCAGCGGGTGCGGCGGCTGATACTCGGAGTGCCAGTGGGTCGCGATGTCGTCGTCCACCGCGAGTTCGGGGCCGAAGCCCGCATGGAAGCTGCTCGCGTACGCCTTCGGCTCGACGCACTCCTCGGTGACGGTGACCGGGATCTCCTGCTCGGTCGAGCCGATCGTCACGGTGACGCGGTGCTCGCCGGGCTCGGTGTCCCTGGGCGCGGTGACGGTCACGACGACGTTCGCGGCCTGGCCGGCGGGCACGTCGAGGGTGGCCTGCTCGGGTGCGGCGGTGAGCGGCTCGGGCGCGGTGACGCGGACCGGCCGGGACAGCGGCGCTCCGGAGTTGTTGACGACCCTGGCCATCACGCCGGTGGTGCGCACGGCCAGCTCGCAGTGATCCAGCGCGAGCTTCGCCGGGATTACCGACTGCTGCTCGTCGCGGGCGGCGCCGAGCAGCGCCCACCCGAACGGCTCGTCGGCGTAGTACGCGTCCCGGCAGTCCCGATCCGCGGCGTGCGAGCGTCCGGCGTCGAAGGCCGCCTTGCAGTCCGAGACGTCCGGCATGTCGGTGTCGATCGCGGCTTTCAGCACGTCACCCCTGGCGAAGACGTACCCGCTGTGCGGGCGTGCCTGCGCGTCGCCGCGTTCGAAGTAGGCGTCGGTGTAGGCCCGTGGCCCGGTCAGATCCGCCCAGAACGCCTGCGGCTCGCACCCGATGGTCTGGTCCTGCGCGGGCACGGCGCAGCGCCCGGCGCGGAAGTCGCCGCCGAGCACGGTGACGCCGTCCTCGCGGGCGAAACGATCGGCGAGCCAGGCCGCGGCCGGCGCCGGATCGCCGCCGGGGTGCGCGGCGACCAGCGGTACGCGCAGCGTGCCGTCCCGCCGGGCGGCCACCACGTAGGCCTGGTCCTCGTCCTGCACCCGTTCGAAGCCGCCGCGCGCGGCGGCTTCGCGGTCATCGTCCGGGTGTTCAGGATGATCGCGTTCTGTCTGACCGCGCCGTCGGGCAGGAAGGCTGAGCGCTCACCCGCCACCTCGGCCCGGTAGCGCTGCCCGGTGGCCCGGCTCAGCGCGTGCGCCAGATGCCGGGCGCCGGGGCCGAGGACCTCGGTGAGCAGCAGGGCGTCCGGCGCCGCCGGCGCCTTCTCGGCCAACCGCCTGGCGAAGTTGTCCAGGTCGCGGGTGTCGCGGGCGTCCGCCTGGCGTACGGAGTCCTGGAGGTTGGCCTGCACCACCAGCACCTGGCCCGCCGGCGTGGCGGGCAGGCGTGCGGAGACGGATCCCGCGGCGGACGCGGCGGGCGTCGTGAACAGGCCCGAGCAGATCGCCACCGCTGCGGCGGCGTGGTACGTCCTTCTCATGATCCTGCCTCACATGTCCTGCAGGGCCGGGCGGCCGGATTCGACGACGAACGACCTGCGCACCGACGCGGCACCGCCGGCCGTGGTGACCTTGTCCACCACCACGTAGTCGGTGGTCAGCGTGTCGGCGTCGGCCCGGCAGCGCACGTATCCGCGCTGGTTGTTGAAGAACTTCAGGTGCGGGTTGGCCGCCAGCCACTCCTGGCCTCCCGGCGTGCTGTCGGAGCCGTCGCCGCCGGAGGTGATCGAGGTGCCCACGAACTCCACGCCCACGCTCGGCGAGTCCGGGTCGGCGAAGTCGGCCTTGAGCTCCGCGGCGCAGTTGACGTGGGCGTCGCCGGTGAGCACCACCGGGTTGGACACGCGGCGCTCGCCGATGCCGGCCCAGAGCCGGGCGCGCGCGGCCGCGTAGCCGTCCCAGGTGTCGGGGTTGAGCTGCTGCAGCCCCGGGTCGGTGAGCCGGTCGAGCTGGAACATCATGACCTGGTTGGCCAGCAGGTTCCAGGTGCTCGACGAGTCGGCGAGCTCCTTGAGCAGCCAGCGTTCCTGCTCTTCCCCCAGCATGGTGCGGGACGGGTCGAGCCGCGCCCCGATGTCGATGGGGCTGCGGAACTGCCGCGCGTCCAGCACGAAGAAGTTCGCCAGCCGCCCGTAGCCGACCCGGTGGTGCATCGCCATGTCGGGCCCGACCGGCAGCGCGGAGGGACGCATCGGGTTGTTCTCGTAGAAGGCGCGGAACGCGGCGGCGCGGCGGCGCAGGAAGTTCTCCGGGGTCGCGCCGGTGGGCGACCGGTCGGCGCCCCAGTTGTCCTCCACGTCGTGGTCGTCGAGCGTGAACAGCCAGGGGGCGGCGGCGCGGGCGGCCTGCAGGTCGGTGTCGGTGCCGACGAGCGAGTGCCGCAGCCGGTACTGCGAGAGGGTCTGTACGAGCTCGCCGTGCGCGGGCGACAGGGGCGTGCCGCGGGCGCCTCCGGTGGCGGCGACGCCGTTCTCGTAGATGTAGTCGCCCAGGTGCGCGACGAGGTCGAGGTCCTGGCCGGACAGGTCGCGGTACGCCGTGTAGAAGCCGATGTCCCAGGCCTGGCAGGAGGCGAAGGCGAAGCTCACCGGCACGGCCCGGCGGGGATCCGGCGCGGTCTTGGTGCGGCCGACCGGGCTGTCGTCGGAGCCGACGGTGAACCGGTACCAGTACACGCGGCCGGGGCGCAGCCCCCGCACCTCCACGTGCACGGCGTGCGCCAGCTCGGGGCGGGCCGTTGCCACGCCCCTGCGGACGACCTTGCGCATCCCGTCGTCCTCGGCGACCTCCCAGCGCACCGGCACCGGGCTGCGCGGCATGCCGCCGAGCCCGTCGTCGGCGAGCGGTTGAGGGGCGAGCCTGGTCCACAACACCACGCCGTCGGGGCGGGGGTCGCCGGAGGCGACGCCGAGGGTGAACGGCGAGGAGGGCAGGGCGGGTGAGGAGTCGGTCCAGCCGCCGGGCACCTGGGCGACGGCGGCCAGCCCGGCGAGCCCTGCGGCGTAGGCGAGCATGCGCCGCCTGGACGTCATGTGGGGGGTGGTCATATTGCGGCTTCGTCCTTTCCGGCCTGCGCGAGCAGGTCTCGCATGGCGGATTCGGCGGCGTCGGGATCGGCGCGGCGTACCGCGTCCAGGACCGCCCTGTGAGTGGCGGCGAACCCGGTACGCTCACCGCCGGCGTGCACCAGGCGGTCCCGCGCGTACAACGCGGCGGCGATCACCACCTGGAGGCAGTCGAGCACTTCGTTGCGGGCGGCGGCGAGCAGGGCGCGGTGGAAGGCGATGTCGGCCTCGGTGTGCGTGACGGGGTCGGAGACGGTGTCGGCCATGCGGGCCAGTGCCGTTTCCAGGACCTCCAGGTCCTCGTCGGTGCGGCGCTGCGCGGCCAGGCGTGCGCCGGCCGGCTCCACCACGGCCCGGACCTCGGCGAGGTCGCGGAGCATTCCCTCGTCACCGCGCTGGGTGAACCGCCACCGCAGGACGTCCGGATCGAGCATCGACCACTCGGCGCGCGGCCTGACGAACGTGCCGCGCTTGGGCCGCGCGTCCACCAGCCCCTTGGCCGCGAGGGTTTTCAGCGCCTCGCGCATGACCGTGTGGCTGACGCCGTAATGCCTGGCCAGGGCGGTCGGGTCGAGGGTTCCGCCGGCATCGGGATCGCCTCCGAGAATGCGCCGGCCCAGATCCTCGACGACCTCACCGTGCATCCCGCGCCGTGGATAGCTCAAGGCCGCACATCCCTTCCGATCTCCCTGTGAAGATGATAAAAGCATATTTTATGGTTATTTGGCCACGCCGCTTGGGATCCCCCCTCCTCAGCCTGGCCGCGGCGGCGATGCTGCTCGTGAGCGCCTGTGGGGGCGGCGCCGACACGACCGGGCGGGATCCCGTCCAGCTCACCTTCTGGGCGTGGGTTCCGGGGATGGACAAAGCCGTCGAGTTGTTCAACCGCACCCATGACGACGTCCAGGTCAGACTGGACAACATCCCGCCAGGACCGGAGGGCGGGTACGCGAAGATCCACGCTGCCGTGCTGGCCGGCGACGCACCCTGCCTGGCCCAGATGGAGTTCCAGGAACTGCCGTCGTTCCTGCTCAACGCCGAGTTGACGGACCTGAACCCCTACCTCACCGACGCCGACCGGGCCGGCTTCCAGCAGAACACCTGGGACCTGGTGACGTACGAGGGCGGCACCTACGCCGTGCCGCAGGCGACCGGCCCGATGGCCCTCTACTACCGGGCCGACCTGTTCGACAAGTGGGGCATCGAGGTACCCACGACCTGGGCGGAGTATCGCGAGGCGGCCGCCAAGGTCCGCGCGGCCGACCCCGACGCCTACGTCACGAACTTCCCCGCCAACGACGCCTCGCCCTTCATCAGCCTGGCCTGGCAGGCCGGCACGCCGTGGTTCGACACCCGCGGCGGCGTCTGGAACGCCAAGATGACCAGCCCGGAGACGCTGAAGGTGGCCGACTACTGGCAAGGCATGATCAAGGACGGGCTCGTCAAGGTAGGCCCGCACTTCGCGCCGGGCTGGTACAAGGACCTCGCGTCCGGCAACCTCGTGGCGATCCCCCTCGCCCAGTGGGGTGAGGCCATCCTCGCGGCCAACGCGCCGGACACCGCCGGCAAGTGGCGGGCCGCGCCGCTGCCCCAGTGGGAGGCGGGCGGCAAAGCCTCCGCCAGCAACGGCGGCTCGTCCACCGCGCTGCTGCGCGGCTGCGAGCATCCCCGCGAGGCCGCCGAGTTCGCCTTGTGGATCAACCGCGACCCGGGCAGCGTCGCGATGCTGATCGAGAGCGGCTACGGCTGGCCCGCCGCGCTCGACGGCATGTCCAGCCCGTCGCTGACCAAGCCCTCCGCGTTCCTCGGCGGGCAGCGTACCGACAAGCTGTTCACCGAGGCGTCCAACCAGGTGCCGCGCGGCTGGGTGTGGTGGCCCGGCTACGACGAGACCCGGCAGACGCTCAACGACAGCTTTCCGCGGGCCCTCGCCGGTGAGGGCACCTTTTCCGGCGCGCTGCGGGCGGCGCAGACGCAGGTGGTCGAGCAACTGAGGGAGAAAGGGCTGAAGGCCCAATGAGGAAACGCACCGCCGCGGTCTTCCTGGCGCCGTTCGTGCTGCTGTTCGCCGGGTTCTTCGTCGCACCCATCCTGTACGCGCTGGCGCAGAGCTTCACCGCCGTCGAGCGCTCCGGCCTGCTCGGGCTGCACGGCCAGAGCACGCGCTTCGCCGGCCTGGCGAACTACGGCAAGGCGCTGTCCGACCCGGGATTCGTGGAGAGCCTCGGCCGCATCCTGCTCTACGCGGCGATCATGGTGCCGCTGATGGTGGTCGGCTCCACGGTGCTGGCGCTGATCCTGGAGGCCGGCATGGCGCGCTGGCCGCGGTTCTTCCGCACCAGCTTCTTCCTGCCGTACGGCATCCCCGGCGTGATCGCCTCGATCATGTGGGGCTTCCTGTACGCGCCGGGCACCTCACCGTTCACCCCCGTGTTCGCCGCGTTCGGCATCGAGACCGACCTGCTGGGGCCGGGCACCGTGTTCTGGTCCATCATGAACATCGTGGTGTGGCTGTTCGTCGGCTACAACATGCTGGTCGTGGTGGCGCAACTGCAGTCGATCCCGCGCACGCTGTACGAAGCGGCCAGGATCGACGGCGCCGGACGCTGGGGCGTCGCCTGGCGGATCCAGATCCCGCTGCTCCGCCCCGCGCTGGTGCTGATCACCGTGTTCACCATCATCGGCTCGCTGCAACTGTTCAACGAGCCGCTGGTCCTGCTCCAGCTGTCCAGCGGCATCTCCACCACCTACACGCCCACGCTGACCGCCTACCACGACGCGTTCAACAGCAACGACATGGCGCTGGCCGCCGCCGAATCGATCATCCTGGCGCTGGTGACAGCCGTGCTGTCCTTCGGGTTCCTGCGCTTCGTGGGAAGGGGACGCCGATGAGGACGGTCGGCCTGCGCTGGCTAACCACCGTTCTGCTGCTGGTGCTCGCGGCGTACTTCCTGCTGCCGCTGTACTGGCTGATCGTGGCGGCCACCAAGAACACCGGCGACCTGATCAACTCCAGCCCGCTGTGGTTCGCCAACCCGCAGTTGTGGACCAACCTCGGCGACCTGTTCGCCTTCGGCGACGGCATCTACCTGCGGTGGATCCTCAACTCGGTGATCTACTCAGGGCTGGGCGCGGCCGGCGCCACGCTCATCGCCGCGTGCGCCGGCTACGCGATGGCCAAGTGCGAGTTCCGCGGCAGGGAGGCGCTGTTCAACGTCATCCTCGCCGGGGTGCTGCTGCCGACCACCGCCATCGGCCTGCCGCTGTTCCTGCTGATGTCCGACGCCGGCCTGGCCAACACCTACTGGGCGGTCCTGCTGCCCAGCCTGGTCAGCCCGTTCGGGGTCTACCTGTCGCGGGTGTACGCGGCCACGGTGCCGGACGACGTGCTGGACGCCGCCAGGGCGGACGGCGCCGGCGAATGGCGGATCTTCCTCACCATCGCCCTGAAAATCATGTCTCCGGCGATGGTGACGATCTTCCTGTTCCAGTTCATCGGGATCTGGAACAACTACTTCCTGCCGCTGGTGATGTTGTCGGACACCAGCCTCTACCCGCTCACCCTCGGCCTCACCAGCTGGCAGGGCTTCGCCGACCGGGAGCCGATCCTCCAGACGCTGGTGGTGGTCGGCTCGTTCGTGTCGGTCATCCCCCTGATCGTGTTGTCGGGGGCCCTCCAGCGGTTCTGGCGGGCCGGTCTGACCGAAGGGAGCGTACGCGAGTGATCCTCTACGGCGGGGACTACAACCCCGAGCAGTGGCCGCGCGAGGTCTGGGCGGAGGACGCGAAGCTGATGCGCCACGCCGGCGTCAATTTCGTGACGCTCGGCATCTTCGCCTGGGCACAGGTCGAGCCCGTCCCGGGCGACTACCGGTTCGCGTGGCTCGACGAGGTCATGGACCTGCTGCACGAGAACGGCGTGGCGGTGTGCCTGGCCACGATGACCGCCTCCCCGCCGCCGTGGCTGGGCCACCGCAACCCGGAGTCGCTGCCGGTCGACGACGGCGGCGTACGCCTGAGCTACGGGTCGCGCTGCCACATCTGCCCGTCGTCCACCGCCTACCGGGAGGCGGCGCGGGCCCTGGTCACCGAGCTCGTCCGGCGGTACGCGGACCACCCGGCGCTGGCCGCCTGGCACATCGGCAACGAGTACGGCTGCCAGGTGCCCAAGTGCTACTGCGACCTGTGCGCCGAGGCCTTCCGCGGCTGGCTGCGGCGCCGGTACGACACCCTCGACGGGCTCAACGAGGCGTGGACCACGACCTTCTGGAGCCAGCGTTACTCCGCCTGGGAGGAGATCCTCCCGCCCCGCCGCACCACCGGCATCCCCAACCCGGCGCACACGCTGGACTTCACCGCGTTCTGCTCCGACGCGCTGCTGGACTGCTACCGGCTCGAAGCCGACGTGGTACGCCAGGCCGCTCCGGGCGTCCCGGTCACCACCAACCTGTGCAACGTCGCCCCCACCACCGACTACCCGGCCTGGGCGGCGGAGATGGACGTGGTCAGCGGGGACTGCTATCCCGACCAGCGGGAGCCTGAGCCGCAGCTGCAGAGCGCGCTGTTCTTCGACGTGTGGCGCGGGCTCGGTGACGGCCGGCCGTGGTGGCTGCTGGAGCAGGCCACCTCCGCGGTCAACTGGATGGGCACCAACCCGGCCAAGAAGCCCGGCGGCATGCGGCTGGACAGCCTGCAGGCGGTGGCCCGAGGCGCGGACGCCGTGGTGTTCTTCCAGTGGCGGGCCTCACGGGGCGGCGCGGAGAAGTTCCACTCCGCCATGGTCCCGCACGCGGGTCCCGATCATCCGCTGCACCAGGCGGTCCGCGACCTCGGCGCCGACCTGCGGTCGCTGGGCGCGGTCGAGGGATCGCGGGTTCGGGCCGAGACGGCGCTCGTGCTGGACTGGCGCAACTGGTGGGCGGTCGAGCAGGAGTCGCACCCGAGTGACCGGATCCGCATGATGGACCGGCTGCGCGACCACTACGACCCGCTGTGGCGGCTCGGCGTCACCACCGACGTGGTGCGGTCCACCTCCGATCTGAGCGGCTACCGGCTGGTGGTGGTGCCCAACCTCTACCTGCTCACGGCGGAGGCGGCGGCGAACCTGGCCGCGTACGTCGAGCGGGGCGGGCACCTGGTGGTGTCGTTCTTCTCCGGCATCGTCGACGAGAACGACCGGGTGTGGCTGGGCGGATATCCGGGGCCGCTGCGCGAACTGCTCGGCCTGTCGATCACCGAGTTCGACCCGCTGCACACGGGGGCGACCGTCCCGATCACCTTGGACGGCGCCGATTCGCGGGCCACGCTGTGGTCGGAGCGCATCACGCTGGAGGGCGCCGAGGCGGTGGCCTCGTTCGGCGACGGCGGCCCGGCCGTCACCCGGCACGCCTACGGCGAAGGCGTCGCCTGGTATCTCGGCACCCGGCCGGACCCCGCGGTGATGCGGGAGCTGACTCGCCGCATCGCCGCCGAGGCCGGCGTGACGCTGCCCGGGCTGCCGGAGGGCGTGGAGGCGGTCACCCGGGCCGGCGCGGACGGCGTACGTCATGTGTTCCTGCTCAACCACACCTTCGAGGAACGCCGCGTGCCGGTCCCGGACGGCGGGAGCGTGCTGCTCGACGGCGAGCGGTCCGGCGGCGTGCTCGTCCTGCCGCCTCGCGGGGCCGCCGTGCTGAGGCAGGCCGGAGGGTAGCCCGGGCGCCGGATGAAAGTTTCAGCGATGGTTGACGAGGGGAAAGCGCTTTCCTACCGTGGCATCCGTTCACGCTCTGCCCGGGCAAGGACGCAGTACCGACCATTGGAGAGACATGATGCGCCTGACATCCGTCCTCGCCTGCACCGGCCTGTTAGCCGGCACGCTCGCCGTCGCGCAACCAGCACACGCCGCACCCACCCGCTACGAGGCCGAGACCTCGCCCGCCGTCTGCAACGGCAGCATCGACAGCGACCACTCCGGATATTCGGGAAGCGCATTCTGCAACGGCGACAACAGCACCGGCGGCTACGCCCAGTTCACCGTCAACGCCGCCACAGCCGGTACCACCACCCTCGCCATTCGCCACGCCAACGGCACCACGAGCGGCCGCCCCGCCGGCCTGATCGTCAACGGCGCCACCACCCAGACCGTCCCGTTCTCGGCCACCGGCGCCTGGACCACCTGGACCACCACGACCCTGACCGTGCCACTGAACGCCGGAAGCAACACCATCCGGCTCAGCCCCACCACCTCGAACGGCCTGCCCAACATCGACTACATCGACGTGGAAGCGGGCGGAACGACGCAGCCCCCCGCCGACACGTTGTACGTGGCCCCGGACGGCGGCGACGGCGCGGCCGGAACGGAGTCGGACCCGACGACCCTCACCTCCGCGATCTCCCGCGTCGCCTCCGGCGGGACGATCTACATGCGCGGCGGCACCTACCGGTTCTCGCAGACGGTCACCATACCGCCGGGCAACGACGGCACCTCGGGCGACCGCACGGAACTGTTCGCCTATCCCGGTGAGACGCCGGTACTGAACTTCTCGGCCCAGAGCGAGGACTCGGCGAACCGCGGGCTTGCCGTGGGCGGGTCGTTCTGGCACATCCACGGCATCGTCGTCGAGCGCGCCGGTGACAACGGCATCCTCCTCGCCGGCAACAACAACATCATCGAGCGCACGGTGACACGCTTCAACCGCGACTCGGGCCTGCAGCTGTCGCGGCTGGTCGCCGGGGCGCCCGCGGACCAGTGGCCCTCCGGCAACCTCGTCCTGAGCACGGTGTCACACGACAACGCCGACTCCGACGGCGAGGACGCCGACGGCTTCGCCCCGAAGCTCACCGTCGGCCCCGGCAACGTCTTCCGCTACACCGTGTCCCACAACAACATCGACGACGGCTACGACCTGTTCACCAAGGACGACACCGGACCCATCGGCGCGGTGACCATCGAGGACTCCCTCGCCTACGACAACGGCACCCTGAGCGACGGCAGCCAGGCGGGCAACGGTGACCGCAACGGCTACAAGCTCGGCGGCGAGGACATCGGGGTCGACCACGTCATCCGGCGCAACATCGCCTACGAGAACGGCAAGCACGGGTTCACCTACAACCGCAACCTCGGCAGGATGACCGTGTCGGGCAACGTCAGCATCGGCAACGAGGAACGCAACTTCAACTTCGACGGCGGCTACTCGGTATTCCGCGACAACACCTCGTGCGACAGCGGGTCGAACGACCGGATCATCGGTGACGCCGACGGCTCGAACCAGTTCTGGTCCGGCTCGAACGGGTCCCGCTGCTCGTCCTACAGCGGCTCGCTGAGCTGGTCGTTCGCCTCGGACGGCCGTCTCGTCGTGACCTTCGGCGGCAGGCAGGTGACGCCCTAGCAAGACTCACCGCCTGGTCCCCGGGCCGGCCGCGCCGTCCGCGGCCGGTCACGGGGAGGCCAGGCCCTCATCCGGCCCGCTGCCCGGCCAGCCACTCGTCCGCGGCTTCCCGCAGGGCGGCCAGGCCGCGGGCGATGACGCCCTGCTCGGCGCTGCCCCGCCGGAAACACGCGATCAGTTTCCGGGTGGGCACGCCGTCGCCGGTGAGCGGCACCCGGCGTACGGGGAGGCCGGCGGGCAACGGGGCCAGCCGGGGCATCAGGCAGACGCCGTGCCCGTGCGCCACGAGGGAGGCGATGGCGAACCAGTCGACCGCGCTGTGCCGGACGTGCGGGGTGAAGCCGGCCGCCGACGCCGCCTGCAGCAACAGCCGGTGCTGGTCGCGCGGATCACCTGCCTGGATCCACATCTCGCGGGCGGCGTCGGACAACTCGGCTGAAGGACGCCGGGCGAGCGCGTGGTGCTCCGGAACCAGCAGGTCCTGGGGTTCTTCGAGCAGCAGGCGCTGGTCGAAGCGCGGGTCGCCGGGCGGCGGCGTGTCCTGGGTGAGGATGCCGACGACGATGTCGACCTGATCGGCGAGCAGCAGGGTGAAGCGGTCCTCCGCCAGGTCTTCGCCGAGGTCGAACGTGATGTGCGGGTGCCTGGTGCGCAACCTGGCCATCCCGGGGGCCATGATCGCGGCCACCGCGGTCGCCACGCCGGTGATGCGCAGGTGGCCCGCCTCTCCCGTGCGGTAGGCGTCGAGGGCGGCGTCGGCCTCCTCCCACTGGCTGCTCAACGTCTCCGCGTACCGGATCAGCGCCAGGGCGGCGGGGGTCAGGCGTACGCGGCGGCCCTCCGGCTGCAGGAGCGGCACCCGCAGCTCGTCGGCGAGCAGCCGGAGTTGCTGCGACACGGCGGAGGGGGTGAGATGCAGCCTGGCCGCGGCGGCGGTGACCGTGCCCTCGGCGTGCAGGACGCGAAGCGTCCTGAGACGGTGGTCGATCACCCGGTCCCCCAGAGATTGTGTAGCTACATCGAACGATACGCTACACAACCTTTCGATAGACCTGAACAATTCGCGCGGGTCACAATGGCGGGGAAGGCCCGGGCCCTTCACGACCAGGACGTGAGAAGTGAAGGGGAAGCCGATGCTCGACGCCATCCTCGCGGGCCTGTGGGCGGGTTACGGGCTGTCCATCCCGGTCGGGGCTGTCGCGATCCTCATGATCGACATGACCGCGCGGACGTCGTTCCGTGTGGGCGCGTCCGCGGCAGCGGGCGCCACGACCGCCGACGCCCTCTACGCCGTGCTCGCGGTCGTGGGCGGCGCCGCCGCGGCGAACGCGCTGCAGCCGTTCGCGCAACCGCTGCGCTGGGCGGCGTTCCTGTTGCTCTCCGCCATGGCGGTCCGCATCCTCGTCACCGCGCTCCGCCCCCGCGACCGCGCGGGCGCGCCCCCGGGCGGCGGGCGCGGGATGAGCCCGCTCCGCTCGTACCTGCTCTTCCTGGGACTGACGGTGCTCAACCCGTGGCCTGTCCTCTACTACGTGGCCCTCATCCTCGGACGCCACGCGCCGACGGCGATGACCGCCGCGGAGTCGGCCGCCTACACCGGCGCGATCGTCGTCGCGTCCGCGAGCTGGCAGTTGCTGCTCGCGTGCGGCGGCGCCGTCTTCGGCAGGCTGCTGACCGGGCCGCGCGGCAGGACCGTCACGGCCGTCGTGTCCGGCATCCTCATCATGGCCATGGGCGCCGGCATGGTGGTGGGCGGCTGACCGCCCGGATCATCCCAGCGTGCTCCAGTCGCGCAGGGTTCCGGGACCCTCGACCATCGTGTCGTCGTAGCGGCCGTCGGTGACGCGGATCTTCATGTACTGGGTCCCGGAGAACGCCCAGTACTGCTTCGGGTCGTCCGGCGTGACGATGCCGTGACCCTGCCGGCCGACACCGCCGGACCGAGGCTCACGCGAGATGGTGCACCTGGGTGAGCGGGAGCCGGCTCGCCGGCGGCAGCCCCACGGGCATCCCGTCCACCAGGACGGGGCCGCCGTCGCGCGGCACCCGTACGTGCGGGACCCGCGTGTTGCGGACCATGTCCTCGCGGGCCAGCCCTCGCGAGCCGCGAATCGGCAGGTAGCTCGCCCCGGACGGCAGCGCCCGCCGCGCGGCCGCGTCCTCCAGGGCCTCGCGCGCGACGAAGACGTGCGCGAGGCGCCGGGGCGCGTCGCCCATGGCGCCGAAGAACTTCCGGTAGGCCCGCGGCTGACCCGCCCGGGTGGACGCCGCGCCGGACGCGCTCACCCCCCAGGCCACGAACCCCGACTTCACGACCAGCTCGGGCTTCGCGCCGAACCACGCGGGATGCCACAACACGAGGTCGGCGACCTTGCCGGGAGCGATGCCGCCGATCTGGCCGGCCATCCCGTGCGCGATCGCGGGATTGATGGTGATCTTGGCGAGGTAACGCAGGACCCGCTCGTTGTCGTGGCGGCCGTGACGCTCCGACACCGCCTTGGCGTGCGCCGCGAGCTGCCACGTGCGGCGGGCCGTCTCGCCGACGCGTCCCATGCCCATCGAGTCGGAGTTGACGATGCTGACCGCGCCCACGTCGTGCAGGGCGTTCTCCGCCGCGATCGCGCTCGCCCGCACGCGGCTCCTCGTCACGTCGGCGTCGCCGGGCAGCAGCGCGTTCTGCCGGTGGACGGTCATCGTCATCGGGTACAGCTCCGCCACGGTGTTGACGGTGTACGGCAGCGTGGGCGTGGTCGAGGAGGCCAGCACGTGCGGGTGGGCGAGAACCTCCAGCAGGTCGGGATGCCCGCCGCCGCCCTCGACATGGTAGGCGTGCACCGTACGCCCCCGCGTCGCCCCGATCGTGTCCGAAAGCAGGCCCGACTCGTTGAGCGAGTCGGTGTGCAGCGCCACGGGCAGGTCGGCGGCGTCGGCCACCGCGAGGCATGTGTCGACGACGGCGGGCTGCGCGCCGAAGTCCTCGTGCACCTTGAACCCGCCCGCCCCGGCGACGACGGCCGCCTCCAGCGGCGCCGGCCGCACCGATGAGCCGCGGGCCAGGAACGCCACGTTCACCGGCACCTCCCGCCAGGCCTCGATCATCAGGTGCAGGTTGCGCCGGGGGTTGACGCCGATGTCCCACACGCCGCCGAGACCCATGCCGACCACGGTGGTCACTCCGGCCGAGAGCGCCACGTCGAGCAGCGCCGGACTGGACAGGTGCACGTGCGAGTCGATGATGCCGGGAGTGACGATCATTCCCTCGGCGGGGATCATCGCCGTGTGCGGGCCGACCACGAGCTCCACGTCGTTCACCGCGTCCGGCGACCCGGCGCGGCCCAGCCCGGCGATCCTGCCGTCCTTGACGCCGATGTTGGTCTTGACCACGCCGAGCAGCGGGTCGAGGACGAGCGCGTTGGTGACGACGAGATCCAGCTCCGAGTCCCGGGGGGCGCTGGTGAGCAGCAGCCCTTCGCGCACGGTCTTGCCGCAACCTCCGAGCAGTTCGTCGCCTGCCTCGGTGTCGTCACGCTCCACCTCCACCACGAGGCCGGTGTCGGCCAGGCGCACCCGGTCGCCGGTGGTCGGTCCGTACACGGCCGCGTACGTCGCCCTGTCGAAGCTCATCCTTCGCCTCCCAGCGTGAGCCGGGGCGCGGTGGCCGCGCCCCCCAGCATGACCAGCCGCACGGTGATCGTCACCCCGGGCGGGAAACACAGGCTGCTGCCCGCCGGCACGTCCAGCCGGTGGCCGCGGGCCGCGTCCCTGTCGAACGACAGCGCCGCGTTGGCCTGCCAGAACGGGTAGTGCGACGACACGTGCACGTCGACGTCAGCGGTGTTGGTCACCTCGATCTCCACCCGGGCACGCCCCGGCGCCGGCGCCACCCGCTCCGCCGCCGGGAGGACGGCCCCCGGCTCCGCGGGGTCCGGCTCCGCGCCCAAGGGGTCGTCGACGGCCACGAGCGCCGTACCGGCCGGGAACAGCGCGTCCACCTCGACCCGGCGGACCAGCGCCGGGACGCCCGGCGCGGCCTCCTCGGCGCGCACCGCGCCGCGGCCCGCCGCGATCACCGCCTCCATCGGCAGCCCGTCCCAGGCGGCCTCGTACACCGTGTCGGCGACCAGCGCCACGACCTCAGGCGCGGACAGCGGAGCGCCCCTGGCGCGGCGGCGGCGGGCCAGCTCCGCCACGGTGAAGACGGTCAGGCGGTCGTGCTCCGCCGGGGTCAGATGCATCGGCCACCTCTACCAGTCGCGGACGAGTTCCATGGTCGAGCAGTGAATGCCGCCGCCGTTCTTCAGGATCTCGTCGTACGGCACCGGTACGATCTCCACGCCCTCGGCGGCCAGCCGGTCGGCGGTGCGCACACAGTGCGCGGGGAACAACAGCCGCCGCGGGCGGACGGTGAGCGAGTTGCACGCGTACTGTTCGTCCGGGTGCGGCGAGACGACCTTGATCCCGAGGTCGTCCAGCCGGGCCAGGAACGTGTGCGGCAGGCGGTGGGTGTTGGCCAGCGCCAGATCCTCGTCGACCATGTGGAACTGCCCGTCCACGTGGATCGTATAGCCGGGCAGCGGCACGGTCACCAGCGCGACGCCGAGCGGTTCGAGCATCCGGGCGAGCTGCCGCGCGCCTTCGGGGTTGCACCGGATCGACAGGCCGAACACCGCCAGGTCGCGCCGGAGCTTGACGAACGTGCCGCCCTCAGCGAGCCCCTCACCGATGACCGTGCCGAGGATCGGCATGCCGAGCGCGGCGATCGTCCTGGTCACCGACGCCTCCTCGCCGCGCCGCATCCTCGGGGCCAGACGGGTGATCACGGCGCCGCCCGGCACGGTCAGCATCGGGTCGCGGGTGAAGACCGACTTGGTGTGATCGGGCATCTCGGGCGCCTCGACGACCTCGACGTCCTCGGCCCGCAGCGCGGCCACCAGCGTCGCGTGCTGCTCCATCACCAGGTCCATGTTCGGCGCCTTGTCACCGCGCCAGTACCACCGCCGCCCCGGATCGACCAGCGCTCCGGCGCGCGGGTCCCACGCGTCGGCGGTGATCGCGGCCAGGCCGCTGCTCGGACGGCGCACCAGCACGGAGCGCAGACGGCTCACCTCGTCGGCGGCGCCCCAGCGACGGCCCCAGTAACGCTCCAGTTCGGCCGGGTCCTGGAAGGGCGGCTTCGGCTCGGGGCCGACCAGCTTGTGGTAGTAGTGCTCGGGCTGCGCTCCGTCGTCGGCGATGGTGCTCATGCTCGTTCCTTTCCGTACGTCACAACTCCGCCACCCGGAGCCGCCTGGCCGCCACGGCGGCGAACAGGGTGATCAGCGAGAACACGCACAACATCGCCGCGACCGTCCACAGGTTCTCCCCGGTCGCGGCCAGCAGCGCGGTCGCGGCCAGCGGAACGAACCCACTGATGGCCCCAGACAGGTTGTACGACAGGCCCACCCCCGAATAGCGCACCTCGCGGGCGAACATCTCGCTGAGCAGTTGCCCGCACGCCGCGTAGCTGACCGACACCAGCACCACGCCGAGCACCAGCCCGGCCGCGACGCCCGCCGCGCTGCCGAGGCCGACCAGCCAGAAGATCGGGAACGCCGCCAGCGCCGAGGCGGCCGCGCCCCACACGGCCACCGGCCCCGGCCCGACGCGGTCGGCGATCCGGCCGAACACCGGGTAGAGGCACAGGTTGATGAACGACCCGAGGGTGGCCGCGTTGAGCAGCACGGTACGGTCGACGCCCACGGTGTCCGAACCGTAGTTGACGAGGAACGTACCGCACAGGTAATAGCCGCCGATCCCGACGAACGACACCGCGACGCCCACCGCCAGGCGCCCGCCGCCGCCGCGGATCAGCTCGACGAGCGGCCGCTTGGCGGCGCGCTGCCCGGCCAGCATCTCCCGGAACACCGGCGACTCGTCCACCCTGCTGCGCACCCAGAGCGCGACCAGCAGCAGCGGGAAGCCCAGCAGGAACGGGACACGCCAGCCCCACGAGTCGAACTGCGCGTCCGGCAGGACGCTGACCAGCGCGAACACGGCCGTGGCCGTCAGCGAGCCGACCGGGGAGCCCATCTGCGGCATGACTCCGTAGATGCCGCGCTTCTCCTTCGGCGCGTGCTCGACCGCCAGCGTCGCGGCGCCGCTCCACTCGCCGCCGACGGACAGGCCCTGCAGCAGGCGGAGCGTGGCGAGCAGGATCGGCGCCGCCACCCCGATCTGCGCGTACGTCGGCAGCAGGCCGATGCACCCGGTGACGACGCCGATGAGGACGACGGTCACCATGAGGATGCGACGCCGGCCGTACCGGTCGCCGAGGTGGCCGAAAATGGCCGCTCCCAAGGGCCTGGCCACGAAGCCGACGCCGAACGTGGCGAAGGAGGCCATCGTGCCCGCGAGCGGACTCAGCTGGGGAAAGAACTGGCTGTTGAAGACCAGCGCCGCCGCGGCGCCGTAGACGTAGTAGTCGTACCATTCCAGCGCGGTGCCCGCGAAGGCGCCCAGCGCGACTGTTCTGGGGTTGGTTTCCGGCCGCCGGGGGTGAGCCGTGGGTTGCATGATGACACCCTGTCGCGCCTCTGATCTGCGGTTCAATCGCCAATCGGCACCCGGGTGGCGTCGTTAGACTGTGCACTTGCACAGCGGGAGGGGTCACGGATGACGTCCGACGTGGTCGACCGGCTCTCGCGCGAGCTCGTGCGCGACGTCGCCCCGCTCGCCGACCGCTTCGTCGCCGAGATGATCGACACCGGCGCCCCCTACGCCGGGACGGTCGTTCCCGAGGAGACGCTGCTGGCCGACGCCCGCCGCAGCCTTGAGCTGATCCTGCGGCTGATCGGGCGGCTGCCGGTGCCGGAGCACGTCGCGGGCGCGTCCGCCGAGATCGGCGCGGCGCGGGCGGAGGCGGGAGTGCCGCTGGAGAGGCTGCTGCAGGCCGTACGCCTCGACGCCCGGGTCGTCTGGGACGCGTTGTGCCGGCGGGCCGGCCCCGGCGACCTGTCCAGCCTGGTGGCGCAGGCGCCGCGCGTGTGGGAGGCGGTGGAGCACCATTCCATGGGCATCATGGCCGCCTACCAGCAGCGGGTGCTGGAGATGGCCCAGGCCCGGCAGGACGAGCGGGCGCGGTGGTTCGCCCGGCTGCTGGAGTGCGACGGGCGCCATCCCGACATCCGGCGGCAGGTGTCCACCGTGCTCGGGCTCGACGAGGGCGCGTCGTTCGTGGTCGTGGCGTTCCCGCCGGGCCGCCTCGCGGCGCTCCGGCCCGTACGCGAGCGGCTCGGCGTCCTCGACGTCCGCGCGCACGAACAGGACCGGCCCGCCGGGCCGATCGTCGTGCTGCAGGTGCCCGAGCGGGCGGGTCCCGGCGCGGCGGAGGGCTGGTTCCGCGGTCTCCGGTGCGCCGTGAGCCCGGCCGTCGAAGGGCTCGCGGAGGTGCCCAGGGCCGTGCGGCTGGCCGAGCTGACCCTGTACGCGCTGCCGCCGGACACGTCCGGGCCGACCGCCACCCGCGACCTGTGGCCGGCGATCGCGGCGGGGATGCTCGGCGAGTTCAGGACCGATCTCGTCCGCGACGCGCTCGGCGGGCTGGGCAAGCTGCCGGACCGCGACGTCACCAGGGTGCTGGAGACCGTGGAGCGCTATCTGCGCACCGGGTCGGTCGCGGCGACGGCCCGGCAGCTCTACTGCCACCGCAACACGGTGCTCAACCGGCTGCACCAGTTCGCCGCCGCCACCGGCCGCGACGTCATGTCCTCGGCCGACGCCACCGTCGTCACCCTGGCGCTTCGGGCCCGCACGTACGAGTGACCTGTTCTTCGTGGCGCACTTCGGGCTGCGATCCAAGAGCGGGCGCGAAGTGCCGTACCGGTTGCCCTGCTGGGCGTCCCGGCGGCCTCCGGTGGCGGGTGGGCGCGGCGGGTCAGTACTGGTTCGTCTTGGCGTCCAGGGCGAGCCCGGCGTCGATCTCCTCCGCGGCAACCTTCAGGCCCATGTGGTCCTTGGCGATCCGCCCCAGCGTGGGCAGGCGCCCGCGGTCGGGCCACGTCGTGGTGTCCCACAACGACGAGCGCAGGAACGCCTTCGCGCAGTGCATGTAGAGCTCCTCGACGTCGACGAGGAGCGCCAGCCGCGGCCGCTTGCCCCGTACCACCAGGTCGTCGAAGAAGGGGGCGTCCGACACGAGTGTCGCGCGGCCGTTCACGCGCAGGGTCTCGTTCATGCCCGGCACGATGAACAGCAGCCCGACGTGGGGGTTCTCCAGCACATTGCGGAAGCTGTCGACCCGGTGGTTGCCTGGCCGGTCGGCGAGCACCAGTCGGTGGTCGTCGAGCACCAGCACCGACCCGGCGGGGTCTCCCCGGGGTGAGACGTCGCAGATCCCGTCGGCGTTGGCGGTCGACAGCAGCACGAACGGCGAGTGGGCGATGATCGTGCGCGCGTGCTCGTCGATGCGCGCGATGTCCTTTTCCCAGATGGATCGGGATGGTTCCTTCACGATCTCCCGGAGTTCGGCCTCGGTCGTCACCGTACGGATATCAGAAGGATTAACCATCAGAACAAGGTAAGCCTCACCGACCGGGGTGTCGAGATCGCCCCATGCCACGGGTACCGCCCGGAGGCGTGGGGCACGGGTCGGCCGGCCGGGATGCAGTTCCTGACAGCGGGTTGCAAGCCGGCATCAGGCGTACCGCTGGCATGGACTGCCGATAATGGCCTCACCGAGCGAGAGACGGGAGCACTATGACGCTGGAGATCAAGGTTCTTGGGCCGTTCGAGGTCACCTTGGATGGCGGGTCGCTGAAGCTGGCCGGCGAACGCCGGGTCGGCCTCCTCGCCCGGCTGGCCTTGAACGCCGGGCAACCGGTCTCCTCCGAACGACTCCTCGCCGACGTCTGGGGCGAGAGCACGGCGTCCACCGCCGGCAAACAGCTGCACATCGTGGTGTCGAAGCTGCGTGAGCTGCTGTCCGACGACATCATCGAGACCGTCCCCGGCGGCTACCGGCTGAACCTCGCGCCGGAGCACGTCGACGCCCACCGGTTCACGCGTCTGGTCCGCCAGGCGCGGGAGGCGGGGGCGCGGCATGACGGCGCGACGGCGAGCGAGCTGTTCCGGCAGGCACTCGCGCTGTGGCGGGGCGACGCGCTGGCCGACATGACGGCCCCCTGGGCGCAGATCGAGGCCGCCCGTCTCCGGGAGGAGCGCCTGACGGCTGAGGAGGACCACGTCGACCTGCGCCTGGCCGCCGGCGACCACCATGCGGTGGCGGCCGAGCTCGCCGCGCACGTCAGGCGGCATCCGCTGCGGGAGCGCCCGCGCGCCCAGCTGATGCTGGCGCTCTACCGGGATTCCCGACCGTCCGACGCGCTCGCGGCCTACCAGGAGGGCCGGCGCGTCACGGTCGACGAGCTGGGCGTCGAGCCGGGAGCCAAGCTGCGCCGGCTCCAGCGCGCGGTACTCACCGGGGACCCGGCGCTCGACCTGGCCTCCCAGGGGTCCGGCCCGCCTGGCGTGCTGGCCGAGCTGCCGTCCGACACGCAGGTCTTCACGGCCCGTGCCACCGAGGTCGCCTGGCTCGACAAGGCGATCGCCGACGCCGCGCCCGGTGCGCCGGCCATCGCCGCGATCGACGGAGCGGGAGGCATCGGCAAGTCGGCCCTGGCCGTCCACGCCGCCCACGCCATGGCCCACCGCTTCACCGACGGCGTGCTGTACGTCGACCTCAACGGCGCCGCTGCCGGGCGCCCGCCGCTGCAGCCCATCGAGGCGCTCGGCCACTTACTGCGCGCCCTGGGGCTCGACGGCTCGGCCGTGCCGCCCGAGCTGGAGGAGGCCGCGGCCCGCTACCGCAGCCTCACGTCCAACCGCAACCTGCTGATCATCCTCGACAACGCCCGCCACGCCCACCAGGTGCGCCCGCTCATCCCCTCCGGTGACGCCTGCGCGGTCATCGTCACCAGCCGGCAGGCCATGGTCTCGCTGGACAACGCGCACCATCTCCACCTGACGGGTCTCGACCACGCCGACGCCGTCGCCCTGCTCGCCCGCATCGCCGACCCCGGCCGCGTCCAGGCCGAGCCGCAGGCAGCAGAGCAGATCGCACGGTTGTGCGACGGCCTCCCCCTGGCCGTCCGCATCGCGGCGGCACGCCTGGCCGCACGCCCCGACTGGACGTTGTCCTACCTCGCGGACCGCCTCACCGACGCCGCCCGCCGCCTGGACGCCCTCGAACACGCCGACCTGGCCGTCCGCGCCTCCATCGCCGTCAGCCATCACCACCTGCGCGAAGAGCCCACCGGCCACGACGCCGCCCACCTGTTCACCTTCCTGGGGCTCCTCGACCTTCCCACGTTGACCCCGGGCGCCACCGCCGCCCTGGTCGGCTGGCCGGTGCTCAGAGCCGAAGCCGCGCTGGACCGGCTGCTCGACGCCCGCATCCTCGAACCCGCACAGCACGGCGGCTGCCGGGTGCACGACCTGGTCCGCCTCTACGCCCGCGAGCAGGCCGCCGTGGACATCCCCGTTTCCGAACGCGCCGCCGCAGTCCACCGCACGCTCCAGCACTACCTGGCCACCGCCCAGGCCGCGAACCTGCTGATCGATCCCGGCACGGACGCGCCGACGAACTCGTACCCGGCCGACAGGCCCGGCGCCGACCTGCCCACCGTCGAGGCGGCGAACGCGTGGGCCGAAAGTGAGCGGGACAACCTCCTCGCCGCCGCCCACCAGGCCGCCGACACCAGTGCTGCCGGCACTGCGATCGGTCTCGCGCAAGCCATCTACTGGCTCTTCTGGCGCAAGGGGTGGCTCACGGAACTCCCCGGGCTGCTGGAGAAGACGCTGGACGTCGCCGAGCGGAGCGGCGACGAGGTGGGCCTGGCCATGGGGCACACGGCGATCGGGGCCGTCTTCCAGGAGCAGGGCCACTTCGCGGCCTCCGTCCATCACCTCAAGGAATCCCTCGCCTGCTGGGATCGCACGGGACAGTTCGGTCGCAAGGCCGGCTCGTACAACGACCTCGGCATCACGTACACCATGCTCCAGAAGTACGACGACGCGCTGGACGCCCTGGACAACGGCCTCGCCATGACCCGGGCGAGCGGTCGCCGGGCCCACGAGGCGGCCGTGCGCAACAACCGCGTCCACGTCTTCTACCGGCAGGGGAGGTTCGAGGAGGCGATCGAGGAGGGCCGCCGGGTCCTCGACCTCTGGAGCGAGCTGGGAATCCCGTCAGGAGAAGGGATAGGGCACGACACCTTCGCCGACGCCTGCCGGGCTGCGGGCCGGCTCACCGAGGCCGCCGGTCGCTACCGGGAGGCCATTCGCATCCAGCACGAGACCGGCCAGTACCTCGGGGAGGCGGTGTCCTCCTGGTGGCTCGGCCAGACGCTGTACGACCTCGGCCGGCACGACGACGCGCGGGAGTCGTGGCGGCGTTCGCTGAACCTCCTGCGGGACGCCAACCTCCTCGCGGCGGAGGAGGTGCTCCAGTTGCTCGCGCAACCCGTACCCGACGTGCCGCTGCCCATCAGGAACCAGCTCTGAGCCGCGCGTCCGTACGTCCGGGTCAGCCCACGCACAGCTCGGCGAAGCGCCGGGCGCTGACGTTGCCGCCCGAGACGACGACGCCGACACGACCGGGCAAGCGCTCCACGCGCCCCGCCAGCAGCGCCGCCAGACCGGCGGCGCCGCTCGGCTCTACGACGATCTTCAGGCGTTCGAACGCGAACCGCATCGCTTCGCGGATCTCGTCGTCGGTGACCAGCGCCACGGCCTCGACCAGCCGCTGATTGATCGCGAACGTCAGCTCGCCCGGCGTGGCCACGGCCTGGCCGTCGGCGACGGTACGCGGCACGTCGATGACGACGCGCCGCCCCGCCTCCAGCGAGCGCTTGGTGTCGTCGCCCGCCTCCGGCTCGACACCGACCACGCGCATGGCGGGGTCCAGGCCCTTGACGGCGGTCGCGCAACCCGCGATCAGTCCGCCACCGCCGACCGGTGCCAGCAGCAGGTCGAGCCTCCCCGCTTCCTGCAGCAGTTCGAGCGCCGCCGTGCCCTGCCCGGCGATCACATGCGGATGGTCGTAGGGTGGGATGAGCGCGAGCCCACGCTCGGCGGCCAGCTCCTCGGTGAGCGCCGCGCGGTCACCGGTGTAACGGTCGTACGTGACGACTTCGGCGCCGTAGCCGGCGGTCGCCTCCAGCTTCGAGCGCGGAGCGTCCTCGGGCATGAGGATCACGGCGTTGGTGCCGAGCACCCGGGCCGCCAGGGCGACGGCCTGTGCGTGGTTGCCCGACGAGTAGGCCGCGACGCCCTTGGCCAGTTGCCCGCGCGGCAGCCGCGAGACGGCGTTGTAGGCGCCGCGGAACTTGAACGCCCCGACCCGCTGGAAGTTCTCGCACTTCAGCAGCACCTCGGCGCCCACCAGCTCGTCCAGCGTGCGCGAGCACAGCACGGGAGTACGGTGCACGACCCCGTCGAGCCGCGCCGCGGCGTCGCGGACGTCGTCCAGGGTGACCGGGGGAACGGACGTCATGCGGTGTCTCCCTTCGTGGCGCCCGGATGTCCGGACGCGAGCGCGTGACCACTGGTCGAACCGGGTGCGAGCCGGGCCTGCAGGCCGTCGAGGAGCGCGTGCAGGCCGAAGTGGAACGCGGCGTCGGCCGGTCGCGTCGTGGCGGCGTCCATGGCGGCTCCGGCGCGGGCGCGCAGCCGCGGGAACCGCTGAGCCGTCTCGGTGATGTACGCGAGGGTGTCGCGCAGGTCCTGCTCCTCGTCCGCGCCCGCCCGGCGCAGCCGCGCCCGCCAGGCCGACTCGGCGACCTCGCCCTGCGCGGCGCCGATCACGAACATCAGGACCGTCGCCGCCGCGTGCTCGATGTCCTGGCCCGTGAAGCCCGCGGCTTCGTAGACGGCCAGGCAGTGCTCGTCGTAGCGGGCCTTGCCGGGACCGTAGATGATGTGCGTGCTCATGGCGGGCACCAGCCAGAAATGCCGGGTGATCATGGAGTAGGCCCCGCGGGCGAGCGCCGCCGCCGCCTCGCGCCATCCGACCGCTTCGAGGTCCGGCAGGGCGATCTCGCCGAAGACGTGGTCGGCGGCGAGCACCACCAGCTTGTCCTTGCTCCGCACGTGGTAGTACACCGCCGTGGCGGCACAGCCCAGCTGGGCTCCGAGCCGCCGCATGTTCAGCCCGTGCACGCCCTCGGCGTCCAGCACCTCGATGGCCGCCCGGACGATCTGCTCCTTGGTGAGGGTGTCACGCGGCATGACGTGAGGCTATCGGAGCTCCTGCCCGTGCTCGGCACGTACGCTCACGTCGTGGCGCCGACCCGGCCGAAGATTCGGCCGGCCAGGTCCACGCCCGTGACCGCGCCGCTCCCGTCGCGGGTGAAGAAGCCACGCTGCCCCTTCAGTCCACCCTCGGTGATGATGTACTCCTCGTTCGGCAGCAGGCCGAGGGCGGCCGGCGGATGGTCCGGGGGCATGTCGACCTGCGACGCCTGGCGGATTTCCGGCTTGATCCCGACCGCGAGCGTGAGCCTGAGCCCGTCGGAGGCGACGTCGAGGTTCATGGCGTCGTTCTCGTAGCGGCCCGCGACCGCCCGCGCCCTCGCCTCGTCGTACGGGATCGGCACGGGGTCGCGCTCGGTCACGCCGAGGTGATGCTCCAGCGCCCAGCGGACGACAGCCTGGTTGAAGAGGTAGCCCTCGGGGCCGGCGTTGGCGAGGGAGACCACGGCGAAGTCGTTCTCGGGCGCGATGAGCAGTTCGGCGAACTGGCCGTTGCCCGACCCGCCGTGCCCGATCGTACGGACGCCGTCCACGTCGCGCAGGAACCAGCAGATGCCGAAGGCATCGCCGAGCGTGCTCGCCCGCAGCTCGGCCGTCGGCTCCCACATGCGGCGCAGCGTCACTGCGGGCAGCACGCCGCCTCCGTCGCCGAGGTGGAACCGGGCCCAGCGCAGCAGGTCGCTCACCGAGGACACGATGCCTCCGCCAGGACGGTTGGCACGCGAGCCGGCCCGCCACGCCCCCCACGGCTGGGCGAACCGGAGGCCGCCGTCCTCCGCCCGGTTGTGGCCCACGGCGAAGCGCCGGACCATGACGTCGTCCGGCTCGAAGAAGGTGTTCGACAGCCCGGCCGGTCGGAGGACCAGCGAGGCGACGGCCTGTTCGAAGGGCGAGCCCGTGACCTGCTCGACGACTCGCCCCGCCAGGTTGTAGCCGGCCTGGCTGTAGGAGGCCCTGGCCCCGGGCGCCGCGATCGGCTTGAGCCCGGCCAGCTTCGCCACGAACGCGACCAGGGAGTCGTCGTCGCCGGTGTCGACCACGTTCCAGTCCAGGCCCGCAGTGTGGTTGAGCAGTTGCAGCACGGTGATCCGGGCGGCGGCCCGCTCGTCGGGGAGCCTCAACGCGGGCACGTACCGGCGCACCGGCGCGTCCAGCGCCACCTTTCCCTCGGCGGCCAGGCGCATCAGCGCCGTCGCCGTGAAGGTCTTGGTCACGGACGCGATGTGGAACAACGTGCGCTCGTCGACCGGCAGCGGGTTGTCGAGGCTCGTCACGCCGTGGGAGGCGTGGAACTCCCTGCCGCCCGTCAGGACCCCGGCGGCCGCGCCGGGAAGCCCGAACTCCGTGGCCGCCTCCGTGACGAAGCCGGCCAGTTCCTCCTGTGCCATGCGCGTGCACCTCCGTGATTTGAACTTAGTTAAACACGGAGGTTACGCAGTTTCTGAACTATGTGCAAATGAGGTTGATCAGACCGCGGCGAGCAGCCGGGCGAGTTCGGCCGGCCTGGTGATCATGGGCCAGTGGCCCGAGTCGATGTCGACCAGGTCGACGTGCCTGGCCCTGGCCAGCTCGGGGAGGTCGCCGGCGTCCAGCCACTCCCGCGCCTGGGCGGGGGTGTATTCGGGGCACACGAGGACGACAGGCACGTCATAGCGTCGTTCGTCCGTCAGGCGTACCAGCCCCTTGGACACCCCCTCGGGGACGGGGATCGCGGCGGCCTCGAAGCGCAGCCTGGCCTCCTCGTCGAGGTCGGCGGAGTCAGGCCCCTCGAACGGACCCCAGCCGGGGAAGGGCATGACGCCGTCCTTCACCTCGAAGAAGTCGGCGTAGCGGTCGCCGTCGGCGGCAGGGAAACCGCCGACGAGCGCCACCTTGGCGACCCGCTCCGGCCGCGCGTCGGCGGCGAGCCACGCCAGGGTGGAGGCGGCGGAGTGCCCCACCACCAGGGGCCTGCCCGGCGCCGCGTCCACGGCCGCGAGCACGGTCGCCACCTGGTCGTCGAGCGTGGCCGACACGGATCCGTCGCCCTGGCCCGGCAGGGTGACCGGCACGGGACGGTGGCCGAGCGCCCTGAGCTCGGGCATGACCTCGTCCCACGTCGATCCGTCGAGCCACAGGCCGCCGATGAGCACGATGTCCATGGTCAGTCTTCTTTCTGCAGTGCGGTCAGATCACGTTCGCTGTAGAGCCGGTGCTCCCACTCCTCGTTGAGGACGATGGCCAGACAGCCCTTGAGCGGGAAGTTCTCCTCCTGGGGCCAGCCGGGCTCCGTACGCGTCACCTTCGACGCGAGCCGCTCGTCCGTGAGCGTCTCCATGACGCCGCGGACCATCGCCTGGCGTTCGCGCCGGACCGCGAGCACCTCGTCGAGGCAGGGCCGCGCCTCGCGGTCCCACGGGATGCCGTCCCACCCGGGGGCGTCGTCCCACGGCAGGTCCAGCGGGTGCCACGGCGAGGGATCACCGAGGACCATCCGGCCCACCCAGGCGGCACTCGCGAAGTTGAGATGCCGCAGCGTCTGGATGAAGGACCACTCCTCGTCGACGCCGCGGTGGAGCGCCGCTTCCGGGAACGTCCGCGCACGCGCGACCGTGCCCTCCCACAACCGCTCCAGAACCGCCCACGCCTCCCGGAACCCGTCGACGTCCTCTGGACGCATCTTCGCCCGCTCCGGCATGCGGCGGTCCAGCTCGGCCTCGACGAGCGGGGCGATGTCGACGCCGTTCACGACGACGTTGCGCAACTCGCCGGTGATCTCGACGTCGACCAGCTCGACGCCGCGCAGGCGGCTGCCGTTGAACATGACGTCGCGGATGTCGGCCTGCCTGAAGTCGACCCCCCGCAGGCGGGCGCCGTTGAGTGACACGCCGGCGAAGGTGGCGTCGCGGAGCTTCACGCGTTCGAAGCGTGCGCCGCTGAGGTTCTGCTCGTGGAACTCCGTCATGCGACCAGACGATAGGACCGGTTCCGGACGATTTACTTCCGGTTCCCGCCACGACCACTTAGTCTGCTCGTGTGCCGGCCGACCTCAGCCCCACCGCACGGGCCCTGCGCGCCCTGGAGACCCTCCAGGGCCGCCCCGGCGTGACCGCCGGAGAGCTCGCCGCCCGCCTGGGCGTCACGGAGCGGGCCGCACGCCGGTACATCGGCATCCTGCGGGAGGCGGGCATCCCCGTCGAGTCGGCCAGGGGCCCCTACGGCGGCTACCGGCTCGGGCGCGGCACCAGGCTGCCGCCCGTGGCCTTCACCGAGCCCGAGGCCCTCGGCCTCGTCATGGCGGTGCTCGACGGCCAGCCGGCCGCCGCCGACGCCGACGACCTCGTCGGCGCCGCCCTGAGCAAGGTCATCCGTGCTCTTCCCGAGAGCGTCGGCAGGCAGGCGGCGGCGCTGCGCGAACACGCGTCGGCCGCGCCCGACCCGCGCTCCGCCCGGCCTGACCCGGCCACCACCAGCGCGCTCGTCGCCGCCGTCGCGGACCGGCGCCGCCTCGTGGTCGCCTACCGGAGCGAGTCCGGCAACGAGTGGGAGGCCGACGTCGATCCCTGGGCGGTCGTCGTCCGCCACGGGCGCTGGTACCTGCTGTGCCATTCCCACCACGCGGGCGCGATCCGTACCTACCGGGTCGACCGGATCCGCGGGCTGCGGCGGACCGCGTACACGTTCGAGCCGCCCGATGACCTCGACCCGGTCGCGGCGCTGGAGGAGAACCTGGGCACGGGATGGAAGTTCCCCACGCGGGTGGTGTTCGACGCCCCGCCCGCCGAGGTGGCGCCCTGGATCCGGCCTCCCATGGGACGCCTCGAACCGCTGGGCGAAGGGTGCGTGCTCACCGGGAGCACCAGCAACCCCACGATGTACGCGCAGGAGTGGCTGGCCTGCGTACCGCTCGCCTTCCGCGTCGAGGGCGGACCGGAGCTGCGGGCGGCGGCCGCCGCGCTGGCCTCCCGCTTCGCCGCCGCCGTGGCGGACGATCCCGCCCGGCGGCCCACCGAGCCAACCGAGCTCTACGACCTGTAGAGTACGAACTCCGTTCGGGCGAAAGGTGAAGCATGCTGCGTTGGTTCCGTATTGTGGCGGTGGCCGAGGCGTGTTCGTGGGCGGGCCTGCTGGCCGGGATGTTCTTCAAGTACGTGACCGCCACCGGCGAGCTCGGCGTGAAGGTGTTCGGGCCGATCCACGGGGCGATGTTCGTGTTGTACGGGCTCGGCGTGGTGCTCTCGGCGCGGGAGGCGGGCTGGAGCAGGGGCGCCGTGGTGCTGGGCCTGGCGTGCTCGGTGCCGCCGTTCACCTCGTTGTGGTTCGAACGCCGGATGGCGGCGCGCGCCGCGGTCGGCCGGACCGCCTGATCGCACCGGCCACCAGTGCCGGTTCCCCTTGTGAATAGGGGCGTCCTGAATATTTCTTCAACTTCACCGATCTCCGCGCCTCTCGGACAGGTCATGTGAAACGCGGCTCACCTGGCCCCGGACGATGCATATAGTGCTGAAGGCGGCTACAGTACGCTGCAACCATAGCGTCCTTGGAGCAGCATCATGGCGAAGCGCATCGTTGAAACTTTTATCGACGACATCGACGGAAGTGAAGCCGAGGGGACCACCGCGTTCGCCCTCGACGGCACTAACTACGAGATCGACCTGTCCGGCGAGAACAGGGAGAAGTTGGAGAAGGCCCTGGCGCCCTTCATCACCAAGGCCCGGGCGGTCCGCGCGGAGCGGACCCGTGGGCGGCGTGGCACCGGCGGCTCGTCCCGGTCCATCAGCCGTGAGAAGTCCACCGAGATCAGGCGGTGGGCCAAGGCTCAGGGGCTCCCGGTGAGCGAGCGCGGCCGCATCGCCGCCACCATCGTGCAGCAGTACGAAGCGGCCCACTGAGCGGACACGCCCGGGCCCGGCGCCGCCCTATTGGAAACGGAGCCGCCGGCACCATCGAGCCGCGCGGGCGAGCGCATCTCCATAAGTCAGGGAATTGCGGCCAGAGCCGAGTTCATGGAGCACGGCCCACCGCCGCCGGTGCAGAACAAAGGCAGCCAGCGGTTTACCGGCGCCGCTTTGAATAAAGGTTAATCGCGACCGCGCCGGCGGCCCTTCACCGCGGGCGACGCCTGGCTTGTCGACGGGCCCTGAGACCGGCGGTGCCGGCCCTTCCGACCGCGGACCTCGCCGCCTCGACGTCACCACTCCCGCGTGGGGCCACGGGCCCCAAATCTCAGAAGCGGTATCGGGCAGCGGGCGTTGGACCCTACGTTGGGGTGTTGATGACCCCGAACACCACTCATTCCCCCAGTTGTCCATCCGCCACCCGCCCTTCACCGGGCCCTCAGGTATGACCATGGCACCCACTCCCCCGCAGCCGATCCGCATCCTGTTCGTCGGAGGCCATGGCAGGTCGGGCAGCACCCTGGTCTCCCGCGCGCTCGGCGCGGCCGAGGGCGCGACCTGCGTCGGCGAACTGCGCTACCTCTGGACCCAGGGCGTGACCAAGAACCAGCTCTGCGGATGCAGCAAGAGGTTCCGCCGGTGCGCCTTCTGGCAGGAGGTCGGCCAGGCCGCCTTCGGCGGCTGGCGGAACGTCGACGCCGCCGAGATGGCCCGGCTGCACCGCTCCGTCATGCGCATCAGGCACGTCCCGCGCCACGTCCTGCCGGGCTCCACGGGAGCCTTCGGCCAACGCGTCCACCGGTACGCCGAGACCATGGCCGCCGTCTACCGGGGAATCGCCGAGGTCAGCGGGAGCCGGTTGATCGTCGACTCCTCCAAGTTCCCCACCTCGGCGCTGCTGCTGCGCCGAGTCTCCGGCATCGACCTGCGCATCGTCCAGCTCGTACGCGGCCCGCACGGCGTCGTGCACTCCTGGTCGCGCAAGGTCCAGCGCGCCGACAAGAACGGCAGGCTGATGGCCACCCACTCACCGGCGCAGACCGCCGCCGAGTGGCTGGCCTTCAACGCCGCCATCGAGGCGTTCCGCCTGACCAGCACCCCCTGGACACTCCTGCGTTACGAGGACTTCGTGGCCCGGCCGCAGCGCGAGTTGTCGCGGGTGCTGGAGTTCGCCGGCCTACCGGGGGCCGGCACCCAGTTCCTCGGTGACGGCACGATCGACCTGCCCGCCGACCACAGCGTGGCGGGCAACCCGATGCGCATCCGTACGGGTGTGGTGCCGCTGAGGGCGGACGAGGAGTGGCGCTCGGCGATGCGCCCGTCCCGCCGCCGCATGGTCACCGCCTTCACCGCCCCCGGCATGCTGCGCTACGGCTACCCGCTGCGCTGACCCGTACACCGGCGGGGCGCCGGCCCACCGTGACCGTCGTCAGGCCGAGGGGTGCCGCGGCAGCACTTCCCCTCCGCGGCCGCGGCCCTGGAGGGGCCGGTTGCCGCCGTTGCCACGCGAGTGAGCGCCGGCCCCCGCCTTACGGGGACGCGAGGGCGGCGACCGTGAAGCGGCGGTTGGCCAGGCTGGGATTCTTGGCCCGCACCTGCTCGATCCGCTCGGCCGACAGGGGGCCCGACGCGAGGCCCTCCGACTCGCCGGCCGACGCGACGATCGTGCCCATCGGGTCGATGATCATGCTCTGGCCGGTGCAGTTGGGGCCGGACTGGCCCGCCATGACCATGTAGGACGTGTTCTCGATCGCGCGGGCGCGGGCGAGCGTGATCCAGTGGTCCTCCTTGGCGGGGCCGGCCACCCAGGCGGCGGGCACGATGACGGCGTTCGCGCCGGCGTCCACGAGCAGCCGGGCGATCTCGGGGAAGCGCAGGTCGTAGCAGGTCATCACGCCGAACGTGAGCCCGCCCATGGCGAAGGTCAGCGGCGTGAACTCCGCGGGCTGGATGCGGTCGGACTCCTTGTAGCCGAAGGCGTCGTAGAGGTGCACCTTGCGGTAGACGCCGATGCGCCGGCCGTCGGCGTCGAAGGCGACCACGGTGTTGGAGGCGCGCGGGTTTTCCGGCAGTTTCTCCGTCATGCCGGCGACGACCGCGATGCCGTGGCGCTTGGCGGCCTCGCCGACCGCGGACACGAACGGGCCGTCCAGCGTCTCCACGGCGCCGCTGATGTCGGCGGTGACGTCGGGGTTGCTGTACATCGCGTTCTCGGGCAGCACGACCAGGTCGAGCCCCTCGCCGGCGGCGCGCTCGATCAGCCCTTGCACCTTCGCGAGGTTCGACTCCTTGTCGGTGGTGGCGCCGAACTGGGCCACAGCGATCTTGATGCTCATCTGAACTCCTTAACGAACGGCGGTCACGCGAAGTACTTGGCCGCGCCTGAGTAGTCGGAAATGCGGCCGCCCGCCGCGATCGCCTCGCGGGCGGGGATCTCGGCGTCCTCCTTCTTCTTCAGCACCGCCGCGATCTCCAGTGCCTCGGCCGGGTCCAGGATCGCCACCCCGTCGGAGTCTGCGAACACCACGTCACCCGGGGACACCACGACGCCGCCGATCGACACGGGCACGTTGATGGACCCCTCGATGCCGGAGATCCGCGTGGTGTGGGCGGCGATACCCCGCGAGTAGGCGGGGAACCCGTACCCGGCCATCTCCTCGATGTCGTTGATCCGCCCGTCGATGACGGCGCCCACCGCTCCCCTGGTCTTGGCCGTGAACGACACCAGCCCGCCGAAGCACGACCGCTGCTCGTCACCGCTCTGCTCGACGACGAGGACGTCACCGGGCCGCAGGTCGTCGACCGCGACGTGCACGGCGGTCGAGTCGAGATGCGGCAGGCGCACCGTCACCGCGGTGCCGACGAACTTCAGCGGCCGCCCGTTGGGCGTCAGCCCTCGGGGGAAACCGTGATCGCGCAGGTGGCCGAGGGTCGAGGTGCAGACCTGGCTCAGGGCCTCGGCGATGCGGGGATCGATCGAGGGGGCGGACGGATGACGGACGAACATGAAACAACTCCTGACAACTGATATCTGCAGGTCCTAGCGCAGGACCTTCTTCAGGCCGGCCGCCCGTTCGATGATCACCATGAACAGCACGCTGATGGCGATCAGTACGACCGACAGCGCCGCGATCTGCGGATCTGTCCGGCTCTCCACGTAGTGGAAGATCTCGACGGGCAGAGTGGTGGCCTGCGGCCCGACGACGAAGAGGGAGATCACCGCCTCGTCGAAGGAGATGAGGAAGGCGATCACGCCGCCGGCCAGCACCCCGGGGGCGATGAGCGGCAGGGTCACGCGGGTGAAGGTGCGCCAGGGGGACGCCCCCAGGGTGCGGGCGGCCTCCTCGCACGAGCGGTTCATGGTCATCAGGCTCATCGAGGTGGTCCTGACGACGTAGGGCACCGTGATGGCCAGGTGGGCGACGATGAGCCCGCCGTACGTGCCGGTGATCTTGAGAGGGGCGAGGACCAGCAGCAGCGCGAGCCCGAGGACGATGGCCGGCACCATCAGCGGTGACAGGAAAAATCCGGACATGACCTCGCGGAACCGGAACTCGTGCCGCGTCAGCGCTATCGCGACGGGCACCCCGATCAGCAGCGCCAGCAGCGCCACCCCCACGCCCACCACGGCGCTCACCTGGAAGCCGTGGATGAACTCCGCGTTCTGGGCCAGGCGCTCGTACCACTGGAAGGTGAAACCCCGCGGCGGGAAGGACATCGTCGACTGCGCGTCGAACGAGATGACCAGCACCATGAGGATGGGCGCCAGGAGGAACAGGTACAGCAGGGTCACGACCAGCCTGGTCGGCCAGCCTCTGAACTTGGATGTCACGCCGTCCCCCTACTGGGCCTCGATGCGCCGCAGCGCCCGCTGGTAGATGACGATGACGACGGCGAAGAGCGCGAGCAGGATGAACGCGATCGCCGCCGCGAACGGCCAGTTGAGCGTCGCCGTCGCCTGGTCGTAGATCTCGGTGGCCAGGTAGAAGACCTTTCCGCCGCCGACCAGCCGCGGCGTGACGAACGAGCTGATCGTCAGCACGAACACCAGCAGCGCCCCGGTCAGCACGCCGGGCATGCTGAGCGGCCACACGATCCGCCAGAAGGTGCGCCAGCGGTTGGCTCCGAGGCTCTGCGCCGCGTGCTCCAGCTCCGGATTGAACCGGCCGAAGCCCGCGAGCAGACAGAGGATCATGTAAGGCATCATGATCTCGACCAGCGCGATGTACACACCGATCCGGTTGTTGATCAGCGCGAGCGGCTGGTCGACCAGGCCGGCGCCCATGAGCGCCTCATTCACCACACCCTGGTTGCCGAGCAGGACGAGCCATCCGTACGTACGGACGACCGAGCTCGTCAGCAGCGGCGCGACGGCCAGCGCCACCAGGATGCCCTTGAACCTGGACTCGGTCCTGACCAGGAACAACGCGATCGGGTACGACACCACGATCGTCAGCACCGTCACGCCGAGGCCCAGCAGCGTGGTCTCCCACGCCATGTCCCAGTAGTAGGAGTCGCCGACGAACTGCGCGTACGAGTCGAGGGTGAACGTCTCCTCGATGTATCCGGTGGAGTCCCCGCGGTTGAAGCTCATCCGCAGGAGCCAGGCCAGCGGCAGCACGAAGGAGACGGCCAGGCCGAGCAGCCCGGGAACCGTCAGGCCCAGCACGGTCAGCCGGGCGGAGCGGGTCTTCGCACTCATGTCAGTACCAGGGCGTCCTCGGTCTGCCAGGACAGCCGCACGGTCGCTCCGCGCTCCAGGCGTTCCGCCGCGCCGGCCACGGACTGGACGGACACGGTGTTGTCCCCGACCCGCACGCCGTACTCGATGGAGTCGCCCACGTAGACGACCGTCTCGACGGTGCCGTGGGCGTCGTCGGCCGCCGCCTTGCTCACCTGCATGCGGTGCGGGCGGACCAGCACGGTCGCGGGCCCTTTCGCGCCCTGGTCGTCCACGGCCCGCATCTGTCCCAGCCCTGCCACGTCGAGCTCCGCGACGCCGCCCGCGGTGTGCGTGATCTGGGCGTCGAAGAGGTTGGCGCGGCCGATGAAGTTGGCGACGAACCGGTTGGCGGGGTGCTCGTAGATCTGCTCGGGCGTCCCGACCTGCTCGATGACGCCCTCCGACATGACCACGATGCGGTCGGACACGGCCAGCGCCTCGTCCTGGTCGTGGGTGACGAAGACGGTGGTGATGCCCAGCTTGCGCTGGATCGAGCGGATCTCCTCGCGCATGGTGTCGCGCAGCTTGGCGTCCAGGTTGGACAGCGGCTCGTCGAGCAGCAGCACCGCCGGCTCGATGACCAGGGCGCGGGCGAGCGCGACCCGCTGCTGCTGGCCGCCGGAGAGCTGCTTGATGCGGCGGCCGCTCAGGTGGCCGAGCCTGACCAGGTCGAGCGCCTCCTCGACCCGCCGCTTGGCCTCCGCCTTGGAGGTGCGGCGCATCTCCAGGCCGAAGGCGACGTTGCGCGCGACGTTCAGGTGGGGGAAGAGCGCGTAGTTCTGGAAGACCAGGCCCATGCCGCGCTGGTGGACGGGGGTCCTGGTCAGTTCCTTGCCGTCCAGGTGAATGCGGCCCGAGGTCGCCTCGATGAGGCCGGCGATCATCCGCAGGGTCGTCGTCTTGCCGCACCCGGAAGGGCCGAGGAGCGAGACGAACTCGCCCTGGTCGATGCCCAGCGTGAAGTCCGCGACGCTGGGACGCTCCACCCCTGGATATTTCTTGACGATGTCGTCGAGCTGCAGGAAGGACATCTGTCGCCTCAGCTCGCCAGGATCTCGCGGCGCCACAGCTGCGTCCACTTCTCGCGGTTGGCGGCCACCTGCGTCCAGTCGACCTGGAGGATCTCCGCGGACTTCGCCGGGTCGAGCGAGGTGCGCTTCAGCGCCTTCTCGCTCGGCTTCGCCTTGGTGTTCGTGGGTGCGTAGTACATGGCCTCGGTGAAGGATTCCTGCGACTCGGGGCTCAGCGTGTAGTTGATGAAGGTCTGCGCGGCGGCGGGAGACGGCGAGTCCTTCACCAGGTTGATGGTGTTGATCTGGAAAATGGTCTGCTCGTCCACGATGGCCACTTTCAGCTTGCCGTGGCTCTCGTCGGCGTAGTACTGGCCGCGGGCGTTCCAGCCGACGGCCAGCGCCGCGGTCCCCGACTGCACGAGCGTGTACGAGTCGGGCTGGGGCGACCAGGTCTGCACGTTCGGCGCCAGTTGCTTGAGCCGGGCCACGCCCTGGTCGACGGACTTGGTGTAGTCGCCGCCCGCCTTGGCGTTCTCGATGAGCATGAGGCCGGCGCCCTGGATGTCCGGCTGGGCCGGCACCACGACCTTGCCCTTGTACTTGGGGTCCCACAGGGCGTTCCACGAGGTGGGGGCGGGGCTGACGGATTCGTTGTAGAGCAGGACGAGGCTGTCGAACGTCACCGCGGGGCCGTAGTTCCCCTCGACCTTGCCGCGCGGGTCGATGTCCTTCATGTTCGGCACCTTGGCCGGGTCGAGCGGCTGGAACACCTCGGACTTGTTACCGGTGCCGGAGGTGGAGATGTCCATGATCGAGACGTCGGTGTCGGGACTGTTCCGCGCGGCGCGCAGGGACGCCAGGTTCTCGGCGGAGTTGGCCGAGCCGACGAACTTCACCTTGATCTTCGGGTATTTCTTCTGGAACGGCTCGATGACCGACTTCTTGAAGACGTCCTCGAAGATTCCCGAATATCCCTTGACGGTGATGGTTCCTGAGTCGGGCGCGTTGTTGGTGGGGGTGCTGGAGCTACCGGAACAGCCCGCCACCGTGGCCAGCGCGATGGCGAGCAGCCCGCCGGCCAGCGGCTTCAACTTCATGGTGGTTCTCCTTGTGACGACCGGGCCGACGACGGGGCGACGATCACGGGGTCGAGCTGCTGCAGCGCCATCTGCCGTGAATACGACTTGTCGATGTGCTGCCGCACCAACGTTTCCGACTTGTCCGGATCTTTCTCCTTGAGTGCGGCCTGGATCGCCCGGTGGTCCTCGTTGGTGTTCTCCATGCCGAGCGTGCTGTGGGCCATGTACCAGATCCGCAGGGATCCGCAGTTGAGCCGGTTCACCGCCTCCGCCAGAAACGGGTTGTCGGTCGACTTCGCGATCTCCAGGTGGAACTGGTGGTCGTACTCGATGGCCTCGTACGGCTGGCCGGCCACGATCTCGTCGTCGATGCGATCGCAGATCCGTTCCAGCTCGTCCAGTTGCGCGAGGGTGGCGCGCCTGGCCGCCAGCCGTGCCACGGGCTCCTCCAGGAGGTGGCGCGACTCGTACAGCCTGGACAGATCCCTGACCCGGATCCCGCGCACGTAAGGGGTGCGGTGCGGCGGGTAGTTGACGAACTGCTCGTCGGCCAGCTTCTTGAGCGCCTCCCTGATGGGGGTGCGCCCGAACCCGTAGCGGGTCGAGAGCATCGCGTCATCCAGGGGCATGTCCTCGGCGAGGTCCCCTGTGACGATCGCCCTGCGCAGCACGTGGTACGCCTGCTCCGTCTTTGTCCGTCCGGTCAAGGTCATCCGTATACCCTCGATATATCTGAAGTACAAGGAAAGTACGAGACACTCCACGCCCAGGTCAAGACCCTGAGCTCAGCTACCGCGATCGGTCATCGAAGGACCGTCAGCGCAGGATGCCCTCGTGCAGGGCGCGCAGCACGGCGTTGGTGCGATCACGGGCGTCGAGCTTGAGCAGAATCGTGGACACGTAGTTCTTCACCGTGCCCTCGGCCAGGAACAACGCCTTGGCGATCTCCCGGTTGGCGTAGCCCTCGGCCACGAGCCGCAACACTGCGAGCTCGCGCTCGGTGAGCTCCCGCACCGGTGCCGCGTCGCCGCCGGCCGGTGGGGGGCCGGAGCGGATCGCGCGCAGCAGCCGGTCGGTGATCGACGGCGCGACGAGCGTGCCCCCGCCGGCCAGCGTGCGCACGGCCCTGGTCAGCTGCTCCAAGGTCACGTCCTTGAGCAGGTAGCCGCGCGCGCCCGCCCGGAGCGCCTGCAGCACGAGCGTGTCGTCGTTGAAGGTCGTCAGCACGAGGACCGGCGTCTCGATGCCGCGCTCGCGCAGGCGTTCGAGCGTCCAGATCCCGTCGTAGCGCGGCATTCTCAGGTCGAGCAGCACCACGTCCGGCCTGGTGGCCGCGATGACCTCGATCGCCGCCCGCCCGTCGTCGGCCTCGCCGGCCACCTCGACGTCGGCGACCTCCAGCAGGCTGCGGATCCCCTGACGGACGAGCGTCTGATCGTCGACCACCACGACCCGGGTCACGACGCCGGCACCTGAGCCGTCACCCGGAACCCGCTCCGGCCGTCGACGCTGACCTCGCCGCCGAGCGCTTCGAACCGCTCGGCCAGCCCGCGCAGCCCGTTGCCGAGCACCGGATCGGCCGCGCCACGGCCGTCGTCCACCGCGGTCAGCCGCACCGCGTCGCCGTCGGACTCGACCTCGATCCACAGTTCGCGGGCGCCGGCATGCCTGATCGTGTTGGTGACGATCTCCTGCACGGCTCGTACGAGCGCCGCGACGTGCTCCTCGCCTGCCTGCACCTCGGGCGCGACCTCGATCGACACCTCGAGGCCGGGCAGGTCACGCACGACCTGCCGCAGGGCCTTCGTGAGGTCGGACGACTCGGTGCGCAGCCGGCCGACCGTGGCGCGTACGTCGCCCAGCAGGTCGCGCGCCACCCGGTTGGCCCGCTCGACGTGCTCCCTGGCCCGCTCCACGTCGCGGTGACGCGCCTGGTGAGCCTGTCCGCGACGATCCTCGTCGGCGGCGTCGTCGCGGCCGTGTTCTTCCGGTGGGACTGACCGAGGGCCGCGCGGAGCTCGGACGCCGAAGACCTGGCCTTTTGCCCGAAGTGGGGCTTAGGATCGGGCAGCGATGGTTTCACCAAGAGCGCGGCTCTCGCGCTTGCTCGACGACCTCGGACGCATGTTGCTCGATCTCATCGCGTCTCCGGGGGACCTCGACGGCGAGCTGACGGGCGTGGCGATCTACGGTCCGGGCGACGAACTCATCGTCGAACCGGGCGAGCTGGTGCTCGGAGTGGGTCTGCACGACAACGACGCGATCGCCGAGCTCCTGCGACGCCTCGGCGAGCACCGTGCGGTGGGGCTCGTCGTCAAGCACCCGGTGACCGCGGACGAATCCGTCGCCGCGGCGGTGCGCGACAGCGGCGTGGCGCTGTTCGGGCTCAACCGCGCAGCCTCGTGGTCGCACGTGGCCGCCATGCTGAGGGCGTTGCCTCCGGCCACGACCGACGTCACCGGCGGGGCCGACCTGCTCGCCGGGGCGCCGGCCGGTGACCTGTTCGCCCTCGCCAACGCCGTGGGGGCGCTGCTCGACGCGCCGGTGACGATCGAGGACCGCGCCTCGCGCGTGCTGGCCTTCTCCGGCCACCAGCACTGCGCCGACCAGGGCCGGGTCGAGACCATCCTCGGCCGGCAGGTGCCCGACCGCTACACGCAGCTGCTGGAGCGGCGCGGGGCGTTTCGCGAGCTGTCCAAGGGCACCCCCGTCTACGTGGAGCCCCTGGCCGAGGACATGATGCCGCGCGTCGCGATCGTCGTCAGGGCCGGGGACGAGGTGCTCGGCTCGATGTGGGCCGTGGTCAAGGAGCCGCTGTCCGAGGCGCGCGCCGCGGCCTTCGCCGACTCGGCCAAGATCGTGGCGCTGCACATGCTCCGGGCCAGGGCGGGGGCCGACGTCGGACGCAGGCTCAGCGCCGACCTGGTGGCCATGGTGCTGGAGGGCGGGCCGGGAGCGCCGGAGGCGGCCAACCGCCTCGGGCTCACCGACGGCCGGCTCTGCGTGATGGCCGCCCGGGTCGTCACGGGCGACGCCGCGGACACCGAGGCGGCCATGCAACGGCTGCGCGACGCCCTCGCCCTGCACTTCGCCGCCGTGCACCCGCGCTCGGCCGCGGCCCTGCTCGGCGGGACCACGTACGTCGTGCTGCCGGTCGGCGCGAGCGGAGACCGTGACGGCACGGCGTCAGTGGTCCGGCTGGCGGTGGACTTCCTCGCCCGGGTGGGAGCCCGTACGGACGCCGTCATCGGGGTCGGGCGGGCCACCACGTCACTCGCCGAGGTGACCCATTCGCGCCGCGAGGCCGACCGGGCGCTGCGGGTGCTGGAGACCGACCGCCGCGGCAGGCGCATCGCCCGCTACAGCGACGTGCAGGTGGAGTCGCTGCTCCTGCGCCTGGCCGACCTCGTCGCCGAGGACGGCGAGCTGCACCTCGGCTCGCTCGGGGCGCTGGTGGACTACGACGCCGAACACGATAGCGGCTTCGTCGACACCCTGTCGGCCTACCTCGACGCCTTCGGCAACGTCGCGGAGGCGGCCGCCGCCATGCACCTGCACCCCAACTCGTTCCGGTACAGGCTTCGCCGCGTGTGCGAGATCACCGGCATCGACCTCACCGACGCCGACGCGCGGCTCGCCGCGACGTTGCAGCTGCGCCTCTTCCGCGTCGCCAGGGACCGGGGCGTGGTCAAGGAGAATGGATCCGCCCGGTCCCGGTGACGACCCGTCACGACTCGCCCAGCAGGCCCCACTGCTCGGTGTTGTAGGTCGGGAACCCCAGGCTGTTGTCGCGGACGTTGCCGAGCTTCGCGCTGTAGGCGAGGAACGACCTGTTCTGGTAGAGCGGCAGGATCGCGTAGTCCGACGAGACGATCCTGTCGGCCTCCTGCAGCTTCTTCGTCGCCTCCTCCGCGCCGGTGGCCGACAGCGCCTCGTTGAGCAGCCGGTCGACCTTGGGGTTGCCGTAGTTGTTGAGGTTGAACCGGCAGAAGGTCTCGTCGTCGGGGCAGCTCAGGTAGTAAGGGATGTTGCTGGTCGCGGAGAACGGCGACTGCGTCACCGTGGCGACCGTCATCGCCCAGTTTCCTTCCTGTACGGCCTCGATCGTGTTGGCCACGGTGGCAACCTGCACGTCCAGGCCCAGTGGCGCCAGAGCCGCCTTGACGAGCTGCGCCTCGCTGGCGCGCAGCTGGTCTCCCGCCTGCACCACGATGCGCAGCGGGGGCACGGCCTTGCCGTCGGGGTCCGCGAGCTTCGACCCCACACCGGTGTATCCCGCGTCGGTCAGCGTCTTCTTCGCCTTCTCGACGTCGCCGACGCCGTAGTCGTACTCGCTCACCACGTCGGAGTAGCCGGGCGCGCCGTCCACGAACATGTGGCTCAGCAGCGGCTTCGCGGTGTCGTCGAACTGCCCGATCGTCTTGTCGATCACGTCCTGGACGCGGACCGCCTGGAAGATCGCCTTGCGCACGGCGACCTCCTGCAGAGCGCGGGCGTTGAGGTTCAGCCACAGCTTGTGGACGGAAGCGCCCGGCGTCACCTGGTAGCGGACCCCGGGCAGCTCCTCGACCTGCTGGACGATGTCCACCTGCGGGTTCGGGTAGATGACGTCCACCTCCCCGTTCGCCAGCGAGGTCGGCTGCTGCGCGACATCCGTGATGAGCCGGAAGACCAGCCTGTCCAGGTTCGGCGGCGGGCCGAACCACTTCTCGTTGCGGACCATCACCACGGAGCCGTCGGAGGTGTACTCCTGGATGCGGAACGGGCCCGCCGAGAACTTCGGCACCGACTTGGCGAACCCCTCGTTGAAGCTCTTCTCCAGGCCCTCGGCGGTGTCGGTCGCCCCGTACGTCTTCGCGACGTGGGCCGGCAGGAACGGCGAGAACAACGCCTGCCAGTCGACGTACGGCTTGTCGAAGACGACGGTCACCGTGCGCCCGCCGTCCGAGCCCTTGACCGACTTGATCCGGTTGTACCCGGCCGTGTTGGACGCCTGGCACTTGGGGCACTCGCGCGGGTCGAGGGCGCGCCAGGTGTAGACGAAGTCGTCCGCCGTGATCGGCTTGCCGTCGGACCAGACCGCCTTCGGGTCGATCGTGTACTTGATCGTCTGCGGCGAGTCGCCGACCTTCTCCGCGCTCGTCACGATCGTCTCGTTGCGGACCGGCGTATGGTCCGGCTTGATCATGAACGCGCTGGGCAGCAGCACGCCCGAGATGTCGAGCACCGAGTAGGTCGCGCCGGCGGAGTTCAGCACGTTCCAGTTGGAGATCGGATAGGTGATGCTGTAGGTCGCCGTGCCGCCCGTGGCGACCTTGGCGGTGTTCACCGTGTTCACCGTGTTCACGTCGCCGGAGACGCGGCCGTCGCCGGACGCCGTGCCGCCTCCGCCCGCGCAGGCGGCGAGCAGCAGTGCCACGGCGCTCGTCGTCAGGGCCAGGGAGTGCTTCCTGCGGAAAGCCATGGTCTGCTCCAGATGCAGAGGGAAGGGTCAGGGACGTTCGTCGCGCAGCTGCGCGACGGCGTTGGCCGCCGCCCAGCCGATCAGCGCGTCGAGGTGGGGGGCGTTGGGTGCGGGGTCGCCGGCCCGGGTGAAGACGCCGACGGCGTACCTGCCGCCGTCGGCGTACTCGACCACGCCGACCTCGTTGCGGACCAGCGGGAGGGTGCCCGTCTTGCCGCTGATCACGATGTCGTCCCCGGGGAATCCGCTGGTCAGCCGGTGTGGCCAGATCTGGTCGCCCATCCAGCCGCGTACGAGCGCGCACGCCTCGGGCGGGGCCGCCTCGTCACGCCAGATGCCGGCCAGCAGCCGGGTGATCTCCTCGGGCGTCGTCCGGCAGGTACGCTCGGGCACCAGCGCCCGCAGCGCCTGGAGGCGTTCCAGCGGCACGCCGGCCAGTTCCCGCTCGTCGTCGCGGTAGTCGATGCCGAGGTCCTCCTCCAGGGAGGCCAGGATCTCCGCGCAGTCCTGCGGCACGGCCGTCGCGGTGAGGCCCAGCTCGGCCAGCAGCGCCGCCACGCGGTCCTTGCCGACCCGGTCGATCACGAGGTCGGTGGCCACGTTGTCACTGATCACGATCATCAGGTGGGCGAGATCCCGGTACGAGATGACGGTGTCGTCGCGCTGCACCGACAACCCGTACGGCGACGGCACTCCGCCAGGCGGCACCGTGATCCGCTCGGTCAGGTCGACCTCGCCCGCCACCGACTGGCGGGCCAGTTCGAGGGCGACCGGCACCTTGAGCACCGAGGCGGTGACCACCGGAGTGCTCTCCCCGACGCCCACCGATCTGCCGGTCGCCAGGTCGCGCGCGTGCAGCCAGATGTCGGCGCCCAGCTCGCGGGCGTGGTCGCGGATCTCGCCGGGGGTCGCCGCCCTGGCGGTGCTCCGGGGCCGCAGGCGGGTGGCGGTCCCGCGCAGGTGGTCGACCGCCAGCCTGGCCACCGTGCCGACGCAGGCGTCCGCGGCGGGGATGCGGTATTCGTAGGAGTCGGACCGTACGAAGACGGCGACGGCGTACCTACGGCCGCCGAGCTCGACGACGCCGACCTCGTTGCGCCAGAACCGCAGGGTGCCCGTCTTGGCGCTCACCCGCGCGTCGGGCTCGGTGAACCCGGAGCGCAGGCGGTGCGGCCAGGCCTGCAGGCTGAGGATGCGGCGCATCTCGGCGCACTGCTCGGCAGGCGCCGCCGTGTCGTTCCAGATGGCGGCGAGCAGCCGGGTGATCTCGCGGGGGGTGCCTGCCTGCAGGGACCGCTCCGGGTCCACCGCGCGGGCCGCGCGCCACACCTCGGGGCCGGCCTGCAGGTCCGGCACGTCCTCGTAGATGCTCTGGTAGATGTCGTCGCAGGTGCCGTCCACCCGGGTGACGCTCAGGCCGAGCTCGCGCAGGGTGGCGTTGATCGCCCCGGTGCCGAGCAGGTCCACAAGGAGGTCCGTGGCGGCGTTGTCGCTGACGCTCATCATCCAGTAGGCGAGGTCGCGCAGCGAGAGCTCGATCGGGTCGGCCATCACCGACAACCCGGTCGGACCCGCCGAACGCCCTTCGACGGGTACGTCCATCCGCGCGGCGGGGTCGAGCCGCCCGTCGCCGAACCGCCGGAACAACTCCACCAGCACCGGGATCTTGAAGACGCTGGCCAGCACCACCAGCCCGTCCTCGCCGTACCCGATCTCCTCGCCGCTGTCGAGGTCGACGGCGTGCGCCCACGCCCGCGCGCCGACCTCGCCGAGAACCTGCTCCACCTGCTCCTTCACGGTTTCTCCTGTCGTCTCAGCGCCGGCGCCGCAGAGCCCGGCCGGGCAGGCGCCCGGTGGGTACGCCGTCGGCGAGCGCGGTCTGTCCGTTGACCACCACGTGCCGCATCCCGGTCGCGTACTGGTGGGGGTTGTCGTACGTCGCGACGTCGCCGACCGTGCTCGGGTCGAACACGACGACGTCGGCGTAGTTCCCGGGGGCGAGCACGCCGCGGTCGCGCAGGCCGAGGTTGCCCGCCGGCAGGCCCGACATCCGGCGCACGGCCTCGCCGAGGGTGAGCAGCGACTGCTCGCGCACGTACGTGCCGAGGATGCGGGCGAAGCTGCCGTAGGCGCGCGGATGGGTGGGCACGTCGGAGTCCGGCGGTTCGGCGGCGAACGTGGGGGCGTCGGAGCAGACCGACACCCACGGCTCGCGCAGGGCCGTCCGCAGGGTGTCCTCGCTCATCATGAAGTACATCGCGTGCAGCGCCGGCTCCTGCTCGACCAGCCGCAGCAGCAGCTCCACCGGGTCGGCGCCGTCCGCCTCAGCCGCCTGCGCCAGGCTGAGCCCGCGGTGCTCCGCCACCGGCCCGTCCGGGTCGGGAAGCAGCATGACGCCGCTCGCGCCGCCGGCGGCGAGGTAGAGGTTCTCCCAGCGCTCCGACGGCGTGACGACGGCCTCGCGGATGCGGGCCCGTTCGCCCGGGTCGGCGAGCCTGGCCACGAGCGCCCCGTGGCCGCCGTCGTGGAACTGCGGCGGGATCGAGGCGGCGAGCTGGGTCTGCCCGGCGAGGTAGGGATAGACGTCGGCGGTCACCGGCCGGCCTGCGGCCCTGGCCGCCTCGATGCGCTCGATGGCCCGCTCCATCTTCGGCCAGTTGTGCCGGCCCGCCGTCTTGAGGTGGTAGATCTCCGCGTGCAGCTCCGCCCGGCGGCCGATCTCGATCAGCTCGTCCACGGCGTCGAGGAAGTGGTCGCCCTCGCTGCGCATGTGGGAGATGTACATGCCGCCGTGCCGCGCGACGACCTCGCACAACGCCACCAGCTCGTCGGTCGGGGCGAAGCACCCCGGCGGGTAGATGAGCGCCGACCCCAGGCCCAGCGCGCCGTCGGCCATCTCCTCGTCGAGGACGCCCCGGACGTGGGAGAGCTCGGCCGCGGTCATCGGCCGGTCGTCCGCGCCCGCCCCGATCATGCGCATGTTGTGCGCGCCGACGAAGCTCGCGACGTTCTGGGCCACCCCCTTGGCTTCGAGGTGGGCGAGGAACTCCGACAGGCGCTCCCAGGTCAGCGGCGGGTCATCGGGCGTCATGCCGGGTTCGAGCTCCGCCCTGATGGCGGCGGTGAGCGGGCCGATCGAGATCCCTTCGCCGAAGACCTGGGTGGTGACGCCCTGGTAGAGGTCCGACAACCCGCGGCCGTCCCGCTCCAGCGTGAAGTACGCGTGGCTGAGCACGTTCACGAATCCGGGCGCGACCACCAGGCCGGTGGCGTCGAGCACGGGCGCGTCCGCCTCGGCCCCGCCCGGGCCGACCGCGAGGATCCGGTCGCCCTCGACGAACACGTCGGCCACGCGGCCGGGCCCGCCGCTGCCGTCATGGACTGTGCCACCGCGAATCACCAGGGTCGTCGACATGCGAGCATCCTGCGACGCCGGGACCACGCAGCAGTTCATCCGATCGCACGAACTCGGCGGCGACTTTACGTCCCTCTCCACGAAGAGCCTGCCCGGCCGGTGGACTGCACTGAGCTCCTAGGCGTGTGCGGTACGACGACACGGAGGTCGAGCATGGAGAGCGCAGCCACGAGGCGGACGCTGTTGAAGGCGTCTCTCGCCGGTGTGGGTGGGGCGGTGATGAGCGCCGGGGTGATCCCGGGGGCGCGGGCCGCCTCGTCCGGCCGGCATCGCCCCGACTGGCACCGTCGCATCGACGAGATCGTCGCCGCCATCGAGCCGGAGGGCGTCGGCGTCACCGTGGCCGTGAGCAAGAAGGGCCGTACCGTGTTCGCGAAGGGCTACGGCCTGCGCGACCGCGGCCTGCCCGACCGCTTCACCGGCGAGGACTTCTTCAAGGTGGAGCAGCTCGACGAGGTGCTCGACCTGCCGCGCGGCCGGCGGCGGCCCGCCTTCGACACCGTCTACAACCTCGGCTCCATCAGCAAGGGGTTCACGGCGGCCGCGGTCCTGCTGCTCCACGAGCGGGGCAAGCTGTCGGTCCACGACCGGCTCGGCACGTTCCTGCCCGGCTACCGGCGGGCCGCCGACGTCACCTTGCTCCAGCTGATGCACCAGGTGACCGGCATTCCCGACTACAACGACTTTCCGCTGTTCCAGCCGGCGTACGACGCCTTCGTCGCCTCCGGGGAGACCGACCACTCGGCGGTCGTCACGAAACTGGAGTCGCTGCCGCTCCAGTTCGAGCCCGGATCGAAGTACGCCTACAGCAACAGCAACTTCCTGCTGCTCGCGCTGGTGGTGCAGAAGGTGGCCAGGATGCCTCTCGGCCGGTTCCTGCAGCGCCACTTCTTCGGTCCCCTGCGGATGCGCGACACGACCCAGGGATATCCGGCGCGCGGCAGCCGGGACGTCGCCCTCGGCTACTACGCCGAGACCGACGGGGTGCGCCGCGCGTACCAGTGGAGCCTGCCGTGGCTGACGGGCGCCGGCGGGCTGACGGGCAGCGCGCGCGACCTCGCCGTATGGGACGCGGCGCTGTCGCGTCCCGGCCTGTTCCGCCCGGAGACGCTGCGGATGATGTTCACCCCCGAGCTCGACGGTTACGCGTGCGGCTGGGTGGTCCAGAAACACGACGGCAAGCCGTACATCTGGCACAACGGCGGCATGGGCGGGTTCCGTACGATGCACGCCCTGTTCCCGGACCAGGACATCTCCGTCGTCCTGCTGAGCAACGACCAGACCACCTATCCCGCGATCGACCGCAGCGCGCCCAAGATTTTCGACGCCGTGCGAGAGATCTGGTAGCGACCCGTGCTCACGTACACACTCCGCCGGCTCCTGATCTCCATCCCGGTGATCGTGGCGTCGACCTTCGTCGTCTTCCTGCTCGTGACCATGGCAGGTGACCCGCTCGCGGGTCTGAAGGGCCGCAACCCGCCGCCGTCGCCGCAGGTGATCGCGGTCGAGGAGCAACGGCTGCACCTGGACGAGCCGCCGCTGCAGCGGTACTGGACCTGGATCACCGGCGTGGCGCAGGGCGACTTCGGCCCCTCCGTGCGCACCAACGTGGACATCGGCCACGAGATCGCCGCCCGGTTCGGGGTCACCCTGCGGCTGGTCGCCGTCGCCGTGCTCCTCGCCCTCGTCCTCGCCGTGGTCGTGGGCGTGATCAGCGCGGTCAAACAGTATTCGGGCATCGACTACGGGTTCACGTTCGCCGCGTTCCTGTTCCTGTCGATGCCGTCGTTCTGGTTCGCCGTGCTGCTCAAGCAGGGCGGGATCTCGCTCAACAACCTGCTCGGCGATCAGGTCGTGTACACGATCGGGGACAGATCCGTCATCGTCGAGGGCGGCGCCTGGGCGCAGCTGGCCGACACCGCGGGCCACATGGTGCTGCCAACGATCTCGCTGGCGCTGCTCTCGTTCGGCGCGTGGAGCCGGTTCCAGCGGGCGTCCATGCTTGACGTGCTCAACAGCGACTACGTGCTGTTCGCCCGCGCCAAAGGGCTGTCGAGGCGGCGTGTGATCGTACGGCATGCCCTGCGCACGGCGCTCATCCCCATGACCACCGTCACCGCGCTCGACTTCGCGACGCTCATCTCCGGCGCCGTGATCACCGAGACGGTCTTCCAGTGGCGCGGGCTCGGCGAGTTCCTCGTCACCTCCGTCAACCAGCGCGACGCCTACGCGGTGCTCGCCTGGCTGCTCGTGATCGCCGTCGCGGTCATCGTCTTCAACCTGATCGCAGACCTGCTGTACGCCCTCCTCGACCCCCGGATCCGCCATGAGTGAGCACACCGAGGCGGCGCCCTGCCCCTCATCGAGCGCGCAGCCGGCCGCCGTGGTGCGCCGGCGCAGCCAGGGCGAACTGGTGCTGCGCCGTTTCCTGCGGCACAAGGCCGCCGTGACCAGCCTGGTGCTGTTCGTCGCCGTCGTGCTGCTGGCCTTCGCGGGCGGCGCGCTCTGGCGCTACGACTACGCCGACATCACCTCGGCGGTGTCGCAGCCGCCCTCACTGGAGCATCCGTTCGGCACCGACAACCTCGGCCACGACACGTTCGCCCAGGTGCTGCGCGGCACCCAACGTTCGGTCGAGATCGCGCTGCTCATCGCGTTCCTCGCCGGGCTGGTCGGCACGCTGTGGGGGGCCTTCTCCGGCTACTACCGCGGCATCACCGACAGCGTGATGATGCGGATCGCCGACCTCGTCCTCACGCTGCCGCTGCTGGCGGTGGCCGCCGTGCTGACCCGCGCGACCAACGGCTCCTGGTGGTTCGTCGCGCTCGTCATCGCCGCCCTCCAGTGGGCGTACGTCTCCCGCGTCGTGCGCGGCGTCGTGCTGTCGCTGCGGGAGAAGGAGTACATCGAGGCGAGCCGCGCGCTGGGCGCCACCGACCGCTGGATCATCTTCAGGCATCTGATCCCCAACGCGCTCGGCCCCATCATCGTCAACGTCACCATCCTCGTGGCCGCCGCCATCCTCGTCGAGACGGCCCTGTCGTTCCTCGGCCTCGGCGTGCAGCCGCCGGACACCTCGCTCGGTCTCCTGGTCAGCGAGGCCGACACCGCAGTCAGCACCCGGCCGTGGCTGTTCTACTTCCCCGGCGCGTTCATCGTGGTGATCGCCCTGTCCATCAACTTCATCGGCGACGGGCTGCGCGACGCCTTCGACCCGACCCAGCGGAAGGCGCGCTCATGAGCGAACACGAGGCGGTGCTCCAGGTCGAGAACCTCACCGTGTCGTTCCCCACGGAGGACGGCCTGGTCAGGGCAGTGCGCGGGGTCAGCTACGAGCTGCGGCGCGGCGAGGTGCTCGGCATCGTCGGCGAGTCCGGCTCGGGCAAGTCGGTCACCTCGATGGCGGTGATGGGCCTGCTGCCGGTCTCGGCGCGGATCGGTGGCTCGGTCAGGTTCCACGGTCAGGAGCTGATCGGCGTGCCCGACAAGCGGATGCGGACCCTGCGCGGCGGCCGCATCGCGATGGTCTTCCAGGACCCGATGACCTCGCTCAACCCGGTCTACACCGTGGGCGACCAGATCGCCGAGGCGGTCAGGGCGCACAACGACGTCAGCGCGGCGCAGGCCCGCGAACGCGCCGTCGAACTCCTCGCCCTGATGCAGATCCCCCGGCCCCGCGAACGCGCCCGCGACTACCCGCACCAGTTCTCCGGCGGCATGCGCCAGCGCGTCGTCATCGCCACCGCCATGGCCAACTCGCCGGACGTCATCATCGCCGACGAGCCGACCACCGCGCTCGACGTCACCGTGCAGGCCCAGGTGCTCAGGGCGCTGGAGACCGCGCGGGCCGCCACCGACGCCGCCATGGTGCTGATCACCCACGACCTCGGCGTCGTCGCCGGGGCCGCCGACCGGGTGCTCGTCATGTACGCCGGCCGTCCCGTGGAGCTGGGCGGCGTCGACGACATCTACTACACGCCGCGGATGCCGTACACGCTGGGTCTGCTCGGCAGCCTGCCCCGGCTCGACGACGGCCGCAGGGGCGAGCGGTTGACGCCGATCGCGGGATCGCCGCCGTCGCTGCTCGACCTGCCGCCCGGATGCCCGTTCGCGCCGCGCTGCCCGATGCGCCAGGAGGTCTGCGAGACGGCCGAGCCGGAACCGGTCGCCACCTCGGAACCCGGACACCTGGCCGCCTGCCACTTCTCCGCCGACCTGGAAGGGAAGCGGCCAGAAGACGTCTTCGTGACGTCGTCCGGCGACCCAGCCGACCACGCTGCCGACCACGCTGCCGACCACGCTGCCGACCACGCTGCCGACGACCCTGCCGCTGGAGGTGCGCCATGAGCGGGCGACCGCTGTTGTCCGTGCGTGACCTGGTCAAACACTATCCGGTGCGCGGCAAGGGTCTTCTGCGGCGGACGACGGGCGACGTGCACGCCGTGTGCGGGGTCTCGTTCGACCTGCGCCACGGCGAGACGCTCGGCCTGGTCGGTGAGTCGGGCTGCGGCAAGTCCACCACCGGGCGGGCCGTGCTCAACCTGCAGCCGCCGACCTCGGGGCGGGTGCTGCTCGACGACCAGGACCTCGGCGCCGTCCCGGCCGCGGAGATGCGCCGCCTGCGCCAGCGCATGCAGATCGTCTTCCAGGACCCGTACGCCTCCCTCGACCCCCGCATGACCGTCAGCGACGCGATCGCCGAACCGCTGCGCATCCACGGCACCTACCGGCAGGACGGACCCGGCCGGGTGCGGGAGCTGCTCGCCGACGTCGGGCTCAACCCCGAGCACGGCAACCGCTACCCGCACGAGTTCTCCGGAGGGCAGCGGCAGCGCGTCGGCATCGCACGGGCGCTGGCGATGCGGCCCGAGCTGCTCGTCCTGGACGAGCCGGTGTCGGCTCTCGACGTGTCGATCCAGGCCGGCGTGGTGAACCTGCTGGAGGACCTCCAGCGGCGGCTGGGCCTCGCCTACCTCTTCGTCGCCCACGACCTGTCCGTGGTGCGGCACATCGCGCACCGGGTCGCCGTGATGTACCTGGGCCGCGTGGTGGAGATCGGCGACAGGGACGAGCTGTTCGACCGGCCCGCGCACCCGTACACGCGGGCGCTCATCTCGGCCATCCCCGTGCCCGACCCGCGGCGTGAACGGATCAGAGCTCGCGAGCGGATCGTGCTCGAAGGGGACATGCCGAATCCGGTCAGCCCGCCGAGCGGGTGCAGGTTCCGTACGCGCTGTCCCACGTTCTCGCAGCTCACCACGGAGGAGCGGCGCGCCTGCGTCGAGCAGGCGCCGGAGCTGGCCGACCGGGGCCACGGCCACCCGGCGGCCTGCCACTACCCGGAGGCCGCAAGGTGACGGCCGGTGTTCACGACAGGTCGGACAGGTCGAGGACGAAGCGGTAGCGCACGTCGTTGCGTTCGAGGCGGTCGAGGGCCTCGTTGACGCGCGCCGACGGGAGCACCTCGACGTCGGCGGTGACGCCGTGCCCGGCGCAGAAGTCCAGCAGGGCGGCGGTCCCGGGCCGGCCGCCGCTGCCCGCGGAGCTGAGCTTCTTGCGGCCGACCAGCAGGTCCATCGCCTGCAGGGTGACCTGCCCGAGGTGCCCGACGAGGCTGAGAGTCCCGTCCATGGCCACGAGCCGCAGGTAGGGGGCGAGGTCGTGCGGGGCGGAGATGGTGTCGATGACGACGTCGAACCGGTCCCGCGCCCCCACCGTCCGGTCCGGGTCCGTGGAGACGAGCACGTCGTGGGCGCCGAGCCCGCGCGCGTCGCCGGCCTTGCCCGCCGACCTGGTGACGACCGTGGTCTCGGCGCCCAGCGCCACGGCCAGCTTGACCGCGAGGTGGCCGAGACCGCCCAGCCCCGCCACGGCGACGCGGGTGCCGGGCCCCACGCCGAGCGCGCTGAGCGGCTCCCACACGGTGACCCCGGCGCAGAGGAGCGGAGCGGCGGCGGCCGGGTCGAGGCCCGCCGGCAGCGGGTAGGCGAAGCGGTCGCGGACGACGTACTCGCGGGAGTAGGCCCCGAGAGTGGGCGAGCCGTCGTGGCGGTCCGTGCCGCCGTAGGTCAGGGTCGGGAACCCGTGGCAGAAGTTCTCCTGGCCGGCGCGGCACATGGCGCACGTGCCGCAGGCGTCGACGATGTTGCCGACCGCGACGGGGTCGCCGGCGGCGAAGCGGGTGACCTCGGGCCCTGTCTCGGTCACCACCCCGGTGAACTCGTGGCCGGGCACGACGGACGCTCCGGGCTCGCGGGGGGCGCGGACGGCGTGCAGGTCGGTGTGGCAGACGCCGCAGTGATCCACGCGTACCGCGATGTCGTCGGGACGCAGGTCGCGTCGTTGGAGGGACGCCTGCCGCAGCGTCGTCGCGGGGCCGTCCGCGAGCCATCCCACTGTGGTTCTCATGCCGGGGCTCCTATAAACAGACTGTTCGGTTTGTTCAGCGTCGCATGCCGGGCGCTCCCTCAGCAAACCGACTGTTCTGTTTGATAAGCTCGCCGGCATGGCCGACCAGCCGCTGACGTCCCGGGGCGCCGCGACCCGCGGCCGCATCCTCGACGCGGCGACCAAGGAGTTCGCCGAGCACGGCATCGCCGGGGCGCGCATCGAGCGCATCGTGGCGGCCGCGCGCACCAACAAGGCGCAGCTCTACGCCTACTTCGGCAGCAAGGATGGGTTGTTCGACGCCATCTTCTTCGGCTCGCTCGAACGGATCACCAACGTCGTCCCGATCGACGCCACCGACCTCGCCGGCTGGGCCGTGCGCCTCTACGACGAATACCTCCGCCGTCCCGATCTCATCAGGCTGGCCACCTGGGCACGCCTCGAGCGACGCCCCTCCGGCCACCTCGTGGCCGACACCGCACGCCTCGACCAACACAAGCTGCGCGCCATCGCCGAGGCGCAGGAAGCGGGCGTCGTACGACCGGGCGACCCGTTCGACGTGATGGCCATCGTCATCGCGATGTCCATGACCTGGTCGCCGGTCAGCAACGTCTACGCCGCGACCGCCGACGAGCCCTCCGACGTGCACGAGCAGCGTCGCGCCCTGCTCCGCGAGAGCGTCAGGCGCGCCGTGATGACATGAGCGAGCACACCGGCGCCGCGCCGCCGGTCCTCGGCCGCCGCGAACGTAAGAAGCAGGCCACCAGGGCCGCGCTCCGCGATGCCGCCCTGCGCCTGGCCCTGCGCCACGGCGTCGACAACGTCACGGTCGAGCAGATCGCCGACGAGGCCGACACCGCGCTGCGGACCTTCTTCAACTACTTCTCCAGCAAGGAAGAGGCCATGGTGGCGCCCGTGTCGGCGGCCGCGGAGCAGCTCATCGCCCAGTTCAGGGCCCGGCCGCGCGCGGAGTCGGTGCTGCGGGCGTTCCGCGAGGCGGTGGTCATCGTCCTCAACGAGGGCGGCACCGTCAGCCACGACCACGTCGAGGCGCTGCGGCTCATCCGGCGCGAACCGTCGTTGATGCCGCAGCAACTGGCCGTGCTCGCCTCCCAGGAGCAGGCTCTCGCCGAGGCGATCGCCGAGCGCGTCGATCCCCCGGGCCGCGACGGCTTCTATCCCGCCGTGTGCGCGGCCGCCGTCCTGGCGGCGCTCCACGTCGTCCTCGACCGGTGGCTCGACCAGGCGGCGGGCCTGGACCAGGAGTCGGCCACCGTCCTGCTGGGCCGGCAGTGCGACGCGGCCATCGCCGAGCTCACGGCCGGGCTCGACCGTCCCGGCTCCCCGGACGTGTAGGGCGGCCAGGGCCGGCCATACTTCCGCCCTGCGGAAATCCCACTAAATCGTGATTTTTCATACGTGATACGTTAAACGGGTCGTTTGTCCCTGTAATGACACAGCCACCCAGAGAGGCAGAGTGTGCGAGCAGACGATCAGATGACTGACCAGAAACTGGAAAAGGCCGGCTTCAACGACATCTACGACCGTCCGGACCCTCGGGCGTACTACGAGCGCCTGGGCAGCCTGGACTACGCCGTCCCCCACCACGGGCAGCAGGTGTTCCTCAAGGTGCTGGACGCGCTCGACGTCGACTCCCCGACCGTCGTGGACCTGTGCTGTTCGTACGGCGTGAACGCGGCGCTGATGAAATGCGACCTCACGCTCGACGACCTCTACGGCCACTACGGTGACGACCCGGTGGCGCACCTGGCCACGGAAGAGCTCATCGACGAGGACCGCGGCTTCTACCAGAGCCGCCGGCGGCCCGCCGCCCCCCGGGTGGTCGGCCTGGACACCGCCTCGTCAGCCGTCGACTACGCCGTACAGGTGGGACTCCTGGACGCCGGGGCGTCCGACAACCTGGAGCGGAACGACCCGTCGCCCGAACTGGCGAAGATCATGGGGAAGGCCGACCTCATCACCGTCACCGGCGGCATCGGCTACATCACCGACCGGTCGATCGACCGGCTGCTCGACTGCACCTCACCGGATCGCCGTCCATGGTTCGCCGCCCTCTGCTTGCGGACGGTCGACTTCGCTCCCGTGGCCGACACGCTCGCCCGCCACGGGCTCGTCACCGAGCAACTGGAGAACGCCACCTTCCCGCAGCGACGGTTCGCCAACGACATGGAGCAGGAGTTCGCCCTGCGGACTCTGGCCGAGCAGGGCCTCGACCCCACCGGCAAGGAAGCGGCCGGTGAGTACCACGTCAACGTCTTCCTCTCCCGGCCCAGCGAGGACGTCACCGGCGCGCCCATCGACGCGCTCCTGGAGGACCTGACCACACCGGGCAACGCCTCCGCCACGCGCCACCTGTCCGGCTGAGCCCGTCGGCCGGAGGCCGCAGCCTCCACGGCCTCGGCCTCCGGCCCCGACCGGAGAAGATCGCGCAAGGCACACGTCAGGCCTCAACCGCTTCGAGCCAGTCGCCGCGCCACCTCCTCGCGGACCCCCGACGGCAACAGCGGCACCAGGCTGTCACGGCAGGCCGGCGGCGCCTGCGCCAGCAGCCCGGCGATCGTGGCCGGCGGAAGCCGGCTCAGCGCCTGAGTCGCCGGGGCCTTCTGCATCGCGGCCACGGCGAGCCCGGTCCGCCTGACGTCGATCGCCGCCATCGCCTCGATCGCCGCCGCCGAATGCCGGTCGTGCATCTGGTCGAGCACCAGCCCGCGGTGGTGGCCGCCCATCTCCAGGACCACCCTCGCCACCAGGTGCGGGTCGCGTACCTGGTTCAGCAGCCAGCCCGCGCGGGACGGGAGCAACATCTGCAGGATCGTCGCGCTCCTGGCCGCCTCGCGGCACATCTCCTCCACCGCGGCGGTCGTGAACAGCTTCCACCGCTCGGCGAGAAGCACCGCCGCCTCGTCGGAGGGCAGCGTGAGGATCAGCGAACCGCGTTCGGCCTCACCGGCCTCGGCCAGCGTCCGGCGCGCACGCCGCGCCGTCACCCCCTTTCCCGCGCCGACGGCACCTCCGCCTTCCGGTGCGCCCGGACCTCGGTGACGTGGCGGTGTGGCGCCGGCTCCGGGGGCGTCCTCGCCGGCGGGAACGCCGTCGTTCGCCCACGGAGGCCGGGAAGGTGGGGGCGTGGGGTCGGGAGGCGGTCGTCGTGGGCGGGCGGCGGGCGCGCCCCTGGCGGCCTCTTCGAGATGCCGTGCCAGTTCGTCCGCGGTCATCCGGTTGGCCGGGCTCTTGGCGAGCAGCCGGTTGAGGGTGGGTTTGAGCCGGATCGCCCGGGTCATCGGGGCCGGGGGCGCGGTGAGGATCGCGAACCTGGTCGCCTCCTCGGTGCTCTTGTGGAACGGCGGGTGCCCCTCCAGGGCCGTGTAGAGGGTGGCTCCGAGCGACCACAGGTCGGCCGCCGGGCCTACCGGCTCACCGCGGATGCGCTCGGGGGCGATGAAGTCGGGGGTGCCGACCACGTGGCCGAGCACGGTGATGCGGTCGTGCCCTTCGATGGTGGCGATGCCGAAGTCGACGAGGACGACCGAACCGGAAGCGGTGATGAGGATGTTGTCCGGCTTCACGTCACGGTGAAGCACCCCTTCGGCGTGCGCGGCAGCGAGCGCGTCGAGCGCCTGGGCGCCGATGCGCACCACGGCGGGCTCGGACAGCGGCGCCCGCTCGATGAGCGTGCCGAGCACCGTGCCCTGGACGTGGTCCATCACGATCCACGGCCCGTCGGGGGCGTCGATCACGTCGTGAACGCGGACGATGCCAGGGTGGTCGATCCTGGCCAGGGCCTGCGCCTCGCGTACGGCCCGCGCCTTGAGCTCGGGCAGGCGCCCGATGTCCGCGCGCACCTGCTTGAGCGCCACGACGCGGTCGAGCTTGCAGTCACGACCGCGCCAGACCCAGCCCATGCCGCCGCTGCCCAGTCGCGCCTCGATGACGAACCGGCCGGCGACGCGCTCACCAATCATCGTTCAGCCCGGCGTACTCCCCCCGCCCGCCGGTCGCGGCCGTCCGCGAGGCGCGGTTGTCCCTGAGGTTGCGCAGCGCCTCGTCCTCGAAGCTCCTGGTCTCGTGGTGCTCGTGCCGCGGCAGCGGGAACGGGGTGCCGGTGTCGTGGTAGGGGTCGGGAGGCGGCTCGTCGGCGGTGTACGGCCGGGTCGGGCCGTCCCGCCCGGCGGCGCCGCGCGCGAGCCGCCGGTCGGCCTCGTTGATCTCGTCGATGACGGCGTTGACCTCTTTTCTCTCCAGAGCCGCCACGATGGTGTCGTAACTGCCGGGCCGCTGCATCAGCTTGACGATGATCGGCAGGCACTCGATGAGCAGGATGAACAGGAACAGCAGGAGCCTGGCCGCGCTGAGGGTGGCGTTGTCGCGCGCCACCCTGCTGAGCGCCTCCAGTCGCAACATCAGGCCGTCGGATCCGCTCATCTCGTCACTGAAGTTGTCCCTCAGCGCGGCCTGCTGGCCGGTCAGTTTGACCAGCTCGGCCTGTACGCCGCGCAGGTCCTGCTCCGCCTGGGCCAGCCTGCTCGCCTTGCCGTCCCTCTGGGTGTCGCCGAGTTGCTGCCTGCGCCGCTCGATCTGCCGGTCGAGGTCTCTGGCCCGGTCGCGGGCCCCGGCGTACGCCTCCTCCGCCGCCTTCGCGAGAGGGCCCTGCCCTTTCTTCGCGCACTTGGGCGGACCGATGTACAGCTGGCACTGCCATTCCTGGTAGAACTTGTCGCGCTGCTTGACGGCCTCAGCGCGCGACTTGGTCAGCTCCTTGATCCGGGGGTCGTCGGCCGGGTCGAGCGGGCTCTCACCGCGCGAGGCGATCACGGCTTCGAGGGCCGTGGCCGACTTCTCCAGCTCGGCGATGCGCCGGCCGGTCTCGCCTCCCTGCTGCGCGCGGGTGAAGGCGTCGGTCCGCTCCTGCTGGATGTCGACGATCTCGGCGTCGATCTCGGGCTTGAAGATCTGCAGGACCAGCGGCGTGGAGATGACGGCGCCCAGCAGCAGCGCGAGGGCCACCCGGGGCAGCGCCAGCCAGAAGCGCCGTCCGCCCTGGGCGGGCAGGGACGTGACGAGCCACCGGTCGAGGCTCAGGATGGCGACGCCCCAGACGAGGCCGATCAGGACGGCGAGCGGCGCGAACACCTTGAGCGCCGAGGCGAGCGCGAACGTCATGGAGATGGCGGCGACGCAGGCCGTGGTCAGGATGGCGCCACCCATGCCGTGGAACCTGGCGCGCTCTCCCTGGCACTTGTCCAGCACTTCCGGTCGGGCACCCGACAGGACGATCAACCATCTACCGATCACACGCCACCCCGGGGGAAAGGGACAGGACGCGGCACAACCTATCCCGTGAGTAATCCACTGACTACCATAAACAGCCGGCAATCATGATTTATAACAAGAGGATAAATGTCGACTCACCACGACCTCGCTTACCAGGTCGCCTCAAATCACCATAAATCGTACAAAAGCTAGGATCTTGGACGAGCGGGGAGATACTTGCACCATTTCGCGAAGCCCGCAGAGCCCGCGGAGGGCGGATTGCGGGGCGAGCTCGCCGAGCTGATCGCATCGTTCAGGGAACGGCTGGCCGTCGTGGAGATCGACGCCGCCGGCATCCGCGTCTTCGAGGTCCGTGCCGACGAGGTGGGCGCCACCCGCCACACGCGCAGGGCCTCCGCCAAGTGGTCCACCCTGACCGTCTCCGGCGAGGAGGTCGTGGACGCGGTGCACAGGATCGCCAGGGATCTGATCTCCGCCGACGAGGCCGACCCCGTGCTGATAGCACGCATCGCGGACGGGGACGAGCAGCAGGCGGCGCTGCGCGCGCTGCGGCGGTGGCGGCCGTCGGCCCGCCTCGTCGAGGCGCCCGGGGCGAAGGTCGGGGAGCTGCTCGGCGAACTGGCCGCCGAGGCGCCCCTGCGGCAGACGTACGACCTGATCGTGGCCAGGGAACGCGCGCAGGACGGCAGGCTGGAGCTCGTGGGCCGGCGGCTCTTCGGCGCCGGCGCGAAGCCCGGCGACGCGACCACGGTTGCCGTGACGTGCACCGACGCGGGCGGCATGTTGCTCGCGGTGTCCGCATGGTCGGGGCCGCTCCAGCCCTCGGAGCTGGTGTCGGCCCACCACGCGCCCCTGCCGCCGGGGCGGCACGTGCTCAGGGCGGTGCTGGAGCGCCCCGGGCTGGTCCGCTTTCCCGAGGTTCCAGGCCTCCAGCCGGACACCCGTACGTGGGAGGAGGTCGTGACCACGCTGCCGGCCCGGCTGCAGCCCGCGCCCGGACCGGGGCACCTGGTGTGCGCCATCGAGACGGCGGGCACGAGGGAGGAGTTCGAGGCCCGCTGCCACTGGGCCGGCTACGTCATCGACGTCCTCGCCGAACGCCGCCCCGACCCCCAGCAGCTCCAGGTGTCGGTCGTCGGGTACGGCACCCACGTGTACGGCACGCGGCGCGCCGACCGCAGCCGCCCGGCCTTCGCCGCCTGGTCGGCGTCCACGGCCCAGGCGCGCGCCGCCCTCGAGTCCCTGCGGCCCACCACGCCGACCTACCCGCACGCCGCCCAGTTGGAGGACATGCTGGCCGAGGTGAGCACCCGCCTGCTCAGGCAGCCCGCGAACACCCGCACGGCGCTGCTCACCATCGGGGCGCGACCCCCGCACCCGCCGCGGTCCGGCCTCGACCGGGTGCCGGCCTGCCCCCAGCGCTACGACTGGCTGGCGCTGCTGCGCGAGATGGAGCAGCGCCACGACCTCAGGAGCGCGGTCATCTGCGACCACCCGCCCGCCGCGCCCACGTCGCCCTGGCACCGGCTCGGCTCTACCGCGGTGTTCCGGGTGGACGCCGTCAATGCGGAAGAGCTCGCGTTCCGGCTCGGCCTGGTGTCCGAGCCCGCAAAGGTGCTCTCCCTTCCCTTCGTCTCCCAGAGTGAGGACAGCGGTGGCCGAAACTGACTCCGCCCCCGGCGATCCCGAGCGCGGGCGCGAGCCGGACATCGCAATGTGGGGCGCCTCGGGCAGCGGCAAGACCGCCTTCCTCGCGGCGCTGAGCATCGCCCTGAACAAGTCCCGCGACGCCGGGTGGCGGCTCATCGGGGAGAACCCGGTGTCCCGGACCGAACTGGCCAAACTACGCAACACGCTGCTGCAGGCGCGTACGTTCCCCGCCCCCACGGAGGCCCTCACCTACTACAGCTGGATGATCATCGGGCCCCCGGAGACACGCCGGCGCTGGTGGTGGCCGTGGACGGCCCTCCCGGCTAAGGCCCCGAAGATCAAGCTCGACTTCCTCGACCTGCGCGGCGACCTGTACGCCGAGTCGGAGTCGAACATCGACAAACAGGCCCTGATCACCAGCCTCGTCAAGAGCCGCGGGCTGCTCTACATGTTCGACCCCGACCGTGAGGCCCGCGTAGGCGACGCCTTCAAACACCTCGACGCCGCCCTGCACGAGGTCGCCGGCCGGATGCTCGTCGGCGACGAGTACGAGGACGGCAAGCTGCCCCACTACATCGCGGTCTGCATCACCAAGTACGACGACCCCCGGGTGTTGAGGATCGCGATGGAGGAGGGGTTCACCGAGCGGGACCCCGGCGACGAGCTGCGCATCCCCCAGGTGCCGCCCGACCGCGTGCGCGACTTCTTCCGGCTGCTGTGCCAGGAGTCCTACGACCACAACACGGAGACGATCCTCGACCTGATCGAGGCGTTCTTCCACAAGGACCGCATCCGATACTTCGTGACGTCGTCGGTCGGCCTGTTCATCGACGAGGAACTCGGCCGCTTCGACCCCGACGACTTCCTCAACGTCATCGACAACGCGGGCGGCGGGCTGACGATCAGGGGCGCCATCCGCCCGATGAACGTCATGGAGCCCGTGATCTGGCTCGGCAGCATGCTCAGGCCGGGCGCGATCAGGAACAGGCCATGGAACGGCTGACCGCCCACTGGGCCATCCTCGGCAAGACGCCGGAGAGCCTGGACGACTACGGCGTGATCCGTTGCAGCACGGGGGCGATCACCAACGCGGAGTTCGGCATGTGGCTCAAGGCGTTCACTTCCGGCACCATGGAGCCGAAGGCCCTGCCCCGCGTGGCGACCAGCTACTTCACCGCCGGCCCCGGCGGCGAGCCGTGGCTGGGGCTGTCGCTGCAGAGGGAGCCCGACTCCCAGGACGGCTTCCACCGCCCGTACGCGATGACGTACTACGTCTGCGTGCGCTGGGCCGACCTCGTCGCGGGGGGGAGCAGGGTGTCCTACCGCGCCCTGTACGAAGCGCTGGCCGGCCAGGACTTCTCCGGCGACGCGCCGTTCCTGCTCTCCCCGGCGGCCTACGACGAACGCCGTCTCGCAGCGCAGGTGAACCCCACGGCGCGGCGGGCGGCGGCGCTCCTGCTCACCGGCCGGCCCGTCTGCGTGGTGCGGGCCGGCCACCTGTCGCCGGACCGCCGGCTCGACTTCCTGGACGCCGTGGCCGCGCTGCTCCCGTACGGGTTCCGCCACACGCTGGCGGTCTCCACCTGGACCAACAGCGCTTCCCTGCACCGGATCCGGCTCTCGTTCGCCGAGGTGCCGCCCACGCACGGCACGTGGGAGCTGCCGTGGGAGTCGGACGAACGGCCGGCGTCGTACCCGTCGGAGGCGCTGGCCTACGAGAAGGAGCTCGAGCGTTACCAGGGGGACGACCTCGGCGACCTGGTGGGCTGGCTCGGCACGCTGGTGGAGCCGGGCGACTTCGGCGACGCGTCGCACCGCGCGGCGGCGACCAGGCTGCTGCGCGGCGAGGTGTGGGCCCGCGGCGGGCGGTCCGCCGCCCACCCGCCGCGACCGTCGGTGGAGCAGTTGCTGCGCCAGTGCCGCGAGAGCATCGCGAACGCCGACGAACGGCGGCTCGGCGAGCTCACCACGCTGCTGGCGGAGCGGGCTCGCGACCGGGTGACCGACCAGGACCGCAGGACTTACCGCGTGTTCGTCAGGGCGAACCCGATCCGCCCGCCGGAGAGGCTGGGCGCTTCTGCCGTCCTGTGCGACTTCTTCGAGGTCCTGCTGCGGCTGCTGTACGCGGCGCGGATGCGGGCGGTCGACGTCGAGGAGATGCTGGTCGATCTGGGCGTCCCGCACCGGCCTGGCGCCGCTCCGCCCGCGGCGGTGCTCGCCGCGATGGGCAGGTTGCTGCCGTCGAGCGCTCCCTCGGGCAGGTTGCTCATCGCGCACCTGCTGGGCCCCGAGCACCTTCACAAAGTGCTCGCCACCATGTCGGAGGAAGAGCTGTGCGACGTCGCCGTACGGTCCCGCAACCGCAAGGTGCTGGAGATCGTGCTCGACGAGGCGGACCGCCGCGCGCTGCCCAGCGACCCGCGCGGCATGGAGGCCGTCAGGTACGCGTTGGCGCGGCACCGCTACCTCATCGAGGCGATCAGCTCCGTGCACGCGGCCGAAGAGAGCGTCCTCTGCTACCGCGAGGTGCTCCAGGTCGGCCATCGCCGCGACCTGACGAGGGCCGACATCAAGGAGATCCTTGCCGACCTGGACAGCCCTCCAAGGACGTTCCTGCTCGCGATGATGACCCTGTGCGCGCCGGGAACGGCCCCGGCGCTGCTCCAGGTCATGGCAGGCGGCACCATGCGCGAGCTGAGCCTGACCGGGACCCCCGTCGCCGACGACGTCAGGGCCGGCATCGACCGGATGTTCTCGCGGGACGGCGACGGACGGGCGGCGCGATACCGCCGGAGCGCGGGCCTGCGCCGGCTGGGCCCGGCCTCCACGCCCGGCAAGGTCCTCGCCGCCGCCTCGGTCGTCATGGTCGTCGCCGCCCTCGCCCTGTTGTTGTGGCCCTGACACCACCGCGGCCTGCGAGCCGTGGCCCGACGACCGCGGTCTGCGGGTTGTGGCCCTGACCGGCGCGAGTCGCGTCAGATCCGCAGCCGCGGCCAGGTGGCGGTGTCGCGGAGCAGCCGACGGTCGTGGGTGGCCAGCACCACCGCCGCGGCCGTCGAGGACAGCGCCTCCGTCAGCTCGTCGACCAGCGCCATGGACAGGTGGTTGGTCGGCTCGTCGAGCAGGACGACCTGGGGCCGCCCGGCCAGCAGGATCGCCAGGTCGAGTCGGCGTTGCTGGCCGACCGACAGTTCGTGCACCGGCCGGTGCGCGGCCTCGGAGGGCAACAGCCCGAGCTGCGTGAGCCCGACCTGGTCGCCCTCGCGCAGCACGCCGGAGCTGACGAGCCGGCCGAGCGCGGCCTCATACACCTCGAAGGCCCGGCGCCGTGACGGCGGCGGCGACTCCTGGGCGAGCAGTCCGATCCGGGCGCCCCTTCTGCGCTGCACGGTCCCCGAGTCGGGCTTCAGCCGCTCGGCGAGCACGGCGAGCAGGGTGGACTTGCCCGAGCCGTTGGGCCCGGTCACCACGAGGCGCTCACCGGCGCGCAGGTGCACCGATCGGGGCGTGTCGAGCCGGCCGGCCACCGTGACGTCGTCGGCCCGCAGCAGCGTGACGCCCGGCGTCGCCTCCAGCCGTGGCGGCTGGAAGCGCAGCGGCGGCTTGGGTACGTCGAGCACGTGCGACTCCAGTGCCTCCCGCCGCCGGTGCACGGCCCGCACCAGCGCGGGCGCGCGGGTGGCTCGGGTGTGCTTGCCGGTGCCCTTGTCGGGCCGCCATCCGGTGACCAGGCGGTTCTGGGCGGCCGACAGGTCCTGTGCGAGCCGCTGGCGCTCGTTCTCCTGGTCGCGGTAGGCGAGTTCCCAGCGTTCCCGTTCGGCGCGGTGGCCCTCGCGGTAGCCGTCGTAGCCGCCGCCGTACGTACGGGGCAGCCCGTCGCTGGTGGGGTCGAGGTCGAGCACGGTGGTGACGACGTCGGCGAGCAGCGCGCGGTCGTGGCTGACCAGCACGACCCCGCCCGGGTGCGCCCGCAGCCGTGCGGTCAGATGGTCGAGGCCGCTCGCGTCGAGGTGGTTGGTCGGCTCGTCAAGCAGCAGCAGGTCGTGCCCGGCGCCCAGCAGGCCGGCGAGCCGGATCCGGTAGCGCTGCCCGACGGACAGGCCCGCCAGGGGGCGGTCGCGGTCGGTGACGGCGCCGAGCGCGGCGAGCGAGACGTCGACGCGGCGGTCGGCGTCCCACGCGCCGAGGGACTCCGCGTCGGCGAGCGCGTCGGCGTAGTCCTGCTCGGCACCCGGACGTTGTTGCCCGAGTGCGCGCGTCGCCGCGTCGAACGCGCGCAGCACGGCCCGCACCTGCGCGAGCTCGACGTCGATCAGGTCGCCGACCGTGCGGTCGTCGGCGGCGGGCAGTTCCTGGTCGGCGACGCCGACGGTGCCGACCCGGGTGACCGAGCCCGAGTCGGGGGTCAGGGTGCCGGCGAGCACGTGCAGCAGTGTGGTCTTGCCGCGGCCGTTCTCGCCGACCACGCCCAGGCGGTCTCCGGGGGAGACGGTGAGGTTGACGCCGGTCAGGACCGGCCTGCCACCGCGGGCGATACGCACGTCGGTGGCGCTGAGATGGGCCCGCGCACGAGCCGGTAGGGACATGGCGGTGGACACGCTTCCTCCAAGGACCGGGCTCGCGCGCAGACGCACGCCCGGTGAGAGACGAGAGCTGACGACGGAGTTATCCGGCCGCGCCCGGGCCCGTCGATCAGGGCAGAACCGGGTCGGCTACGGCGGCCGGCGTCGTCATCCTCAGAGGAAGAACAGATATTGCACGTGTCCACTATAACGGCGGCCGCTCAGCGGGCGCGGCGGTAGGTCAGCCTCCGCAACGCCGTCTCCGCAGGACCCCGCCGCCCCGTACGCGACAGCACGGCGGCGAGGACCACGGTCGAGGCCCAGGTCAGCACGGCGATGCCGGAGGCGGCCGCGTCGCCGGCGCGGGTGGCGAGCCCGCCCAGGTACGGCGTGAAGAGCGTGACGAAGACCACCGACTGGAGCAGGTAGCACGTGAGCGACCACTGGCCGCAGGCGGCGAGCGCCCTGGTGACGCCGCCGGGAGCACGCCGCCCGCCGCCGGCGGCGAAGAGCCCGACCAGTGCGGCGTACGCGAGGCCGCCGGCGATGCCTGTGACGCTGTGCAGCGCGTACACGGAGATGGCGGCCGGGTCGGAGGCGTTCCAGAGTTGCGTGTCGGCCAGCGTCAGCGGCAGGGCGCCGGCGACGGCGATCAGCACGCCGACGGCGCCGACCCGGGACAGCAGCGCCCGGTGCTGCTCGGGCTCCTCCAGCAGCCGGCGGCGGGCCGCCCAGATCCCGAGCAGGAAGGCCGGTACGACGCTCACGGCGAAGTAGGTGGGGGTCATCCCGGCCCAGCCGATGATCCGCGTCGCCGCCGCCATGAGCGGGTCGGCCATGGCCGCGGGCGTGTCGCCCTTCTCGGCCGTCACGGTGAGCAGCCCGAACAGGGCCAGCACGACGACGTGCAGGACGGCCGCTACGCCCGCGCCCCAGAGCAGGGCACGGTCGCTGCGCCGGAGGAAGCCGACGAGCACCAGCCCGACCAGCCCGTACGCGCCGAGGATGTCGCCGAAGAACAGCAGGAGCGCGTGGCAGAACCCGAACGCCAGCAGCCACAGGCTCCGGCGGCGGAGCACGCGCCGCACCTCGGGCCAGCTCGTCCCGGCGCTCAGCCGCCGGTCCGCCAGCTGGACCAGGCCGTAGCCGAACAGGGCGGCGAACATCGGCAGCGCGCGGCCGTCGACGAGGAGGATCTGCACGCCGGCCACGATCCGGTCGAGGGCTCCTCCGTCGAGGGCGTAGCCACGGAAACCCGTGGGGTGGCCCGCCAGGTACATGTGCGCGTGTGCCACCGCGATGAGCAGCAGCATGAGTCCCCGTGCGAGGTCAGGGGCGAGGGATCGCCCTGCGATCGGGACGGCGCCCTGGACGGGCGCCGGAGCGGAGACGGACATGGATGACCCCTCACCTTTAGATACAAGACTGTAGCTTATCTGAGCGATAAGATACAGCAACGTAGCCAAAAGAGGGAAGGCGATGAGCCAGAACGACCGCAGGACACGGCGGCGCGGCGAAGAGCTGATCAACGCCATTCACGCCGCGGTGCTGGAAGAAGTGCTGGAGGTCGGGGTCGGCCGGCTGACCATGGAGGGCATCGGCAGGCGCGCGGCGACCGCCCGCACGACGCTCTACCGCCGCTGGCCGGATCCGATCGCGGTGCTCCTCGACGCCCTCTATCACGCGCACCCGGTCGAGGAGCCGACCCCCGGAGCCGACGACCTGCGCGGCGACCTCATCCGCTCACTCCAGCTCATGGTCAAGTGGACGCTCAGCCCGGCCGGCCGGGCCGTAGCCGCCATCCTCACCGACCCGAAGGGCATCGAGCAGGTCTCCGACGAGTTGGTCGAGCAGGTCTTCGCCAAGCGGGGCGGCACGTTCACCAGCACGGTGCTGCGGCACTACGCCGAGCGCGGCCACTTCCCCGCCTCGCGCATCACCCCGGTGGTGGCCGACATCGGCGAGGCGCTCGTCGTCAAACGGTTGCTCGACGGGGCGCCTCCCACCGACGCGGACCTGGCCGACATCGTCGACCAGGCGATACTGCCGGCGATCGGACTGGCCGATCGCCTCACCTAGCCGATCGCCGGCCCGGCCTCGCGCGCCACCTGCTCCAGCCTGGCCCGGTAGGCCTCCCACCACGCCGGATCCCCCTGCGGCAGGTTGTCGTTGCCCCGCTGCAACCCGGCGGCCCCGTCGATCAGCTCACGGACGATGTCGGCGTGCCCGGCATGCCGGTTGGTCTCGACGATCATGTGGGTGATGATCCGGTGCAGCGTCACCCGGCGGCCCTTCTCCCCCCACCACGGCACCGCGCCGACCGCGTCGAGCGCCAGCGCGTCGATGGTCGCGTCGGAGTGGGCCCACACCCGGTGGTAGAGACCCACGATGTTCTCGCGCGACTCGGCGGCGGTGGCCCACATGTCGGCGTTGGGCTCGGCGTCCTCCGTCATCCACGGCAGCGGCTCGGGGAACGGACGGTCGAAGACGTCGCCGAGATAACCCGCCTCCGTGCCGGCGACGTGCTTGACCACACCCAGCAGGTTGGTGCCGGTGGGCGTCAATGGGCGGCGTACGTCATAGTCGGACAGGCCGTCGAGCTTCCACACCAGGGCCTCACGCGCACGCTGCAGGTAGAGGCGCAAATCAGATTTCAGTTCGAGATCGGTCATGCGCGCATCCTGACAGGCGCCACGGAGACGCGCACTCCGTCACCGCGGATCGACCTCGGGCACCTTCTCCCAGTCGGGGCGGTCGAAGTAGGCGCGGGTCTCGCGGACGACGAGCCCGGAGAGGATGAGGAGGCCGATGAGGTTGGGCAGTGCCATGAGCCCGTTCATGATGTCGGAGAACGTCCACACGGTCTGCAGCTCCAGCACCGTGCCGACGAAGATCAGCGCGATGAACAACAACCGGTACGGCACCACCGCCACCCTGCCGAAGAGCCGGTCCATGCAGCGCTCGCCGTAGTAGGCCCAGCCGAGCAGCGTCGAGAACGCGAAGAAGACCAGGCCGATCGTCACGACGATGCCGCCCCACTGGCCGGGCAGACCGTGGCTGAAGGCCATGGTGGTCAGCGGGGCGCCGTCCTCGCCGCTGGTCCAGGCGCCGGTGACGACGATGGCCAGGCCGGTCATGCTGACCACGACCAGCGTGTCGATGAACGTCTGGGTCATCGACACGAGCGCCTGACGCACCGGCTCGTTCGTCTTGGCCGCCGCCGCGGCGATGCCGCCGGTGCCGAGGCCCGACTCGTTGGAGAAGATGCCCCGGGCCACACCGTAGCGGATGGCCAGCAGGATGCCCGCGCCGGCGAACCCGCCGGTGGCCGCGGTGCCGGTGAAGGCGTCGGTGAAGATCAGGGCCAGCGCCCCCGGCAGGTTGCCGACGTTGGCGATGATGATCCACATGGCGCCGATGATGTAGAAGACGATCATCACGGGGACGAAGGCGCTGGTGACCGCGCCGATGCTCTTGATGCCGCCCAGGATGACTATCGCGGCGAGCACCGTGATGATGACGCCGGTCAGCCACATGGGAACACCCCACTGCGAGTTGATCGCGTCCGCCACGCTGTTGGACTGCACCATGTTGCCGATGCCGAACGCCGCGATCGCGCCGAAGACGGCGAACAACACGCCCAGGATCGCGCCGAACCTCCCGCCGACTCCGTAGGTCAGGTAGAACATCGGGCCGCCGCTCTGCTCGCCCTTGGCGTCGGTACGGCGGAAGCGCACGCCGAGGAACGCCTCGGAGTATTTCGTCGCCATGCCGACCAGTCCGGTCACCCACATCCAGAACACCGCACCGGGGCCGCCGAGGTGGATGGCCGTGGCGACGCCCGCGATGTTGCCGACGCCCACGGTGGCCGCCAGGGCCGTCGACAGGGCCTGGTAGTGGGTGATGTCGCCCACGCCCGAGACCTCCTTGCGCCGGATGAGCGCGAGCCACAGGGCGTAGAAGAGTTTGTGGAACTGCAGGCCGCGCAGCACGATCGTGAGGTAGAGGCCTGTCAGCAGGAGCAGGGGGATCAGCAGGAACGGTCCCCAGACGAAGTCGGAGATCGCGGACAGGACCTCTTGCACCCCATGCTCCTCACGGTCACGCGTGAAGGAAGGCGCCTCCCCCACACAACACAGCGAACCCCGCCCATTATGTCCGTGCGGATCACGGGCGCGCACGGACACGCCGGGTCTGGGACCCCCGGTGAGTCAGTGGACGGCGAGAGGACGCGAAAGGGCGGCGCCACGGTCGGCCGGGCCGCGGTGGTGCACGAACGGATCGTGCTCCCTGGCCAGGTGGTGGTGGAACGCCTGCCGGGCGGCGGTGACGCGGACCGGCTCGGGCACGTGGCGCGCGGCCTGTTCGCGGGCGTAGAGGCGGATCAGCTCGGGCATCCGGTAACGGCGGGACCCGCCGCGTTCGAGCAGGCGGGCGTCGAGGAGCCGGTCGAGCGCGGCCTCCGCGCGCGGTTCGGGCCAGCCGGTGACAGCGGACGTGGCGGCGGCCGTGTGGGTGCCGGTGCCCATGAGCCCCAGCAGGCGAAAGGCGTGGACGGCGTCGGGCGCTGCCCGCAGCTGCTGCAGGCCGGCCGCGATGTTGTCGCGGATCGACAGGTCGGCGTGTTCGAGCACGTCGAGCCGGCGGGTGTCGTCGGCCAGCTGCGCGGCCAGGGCGGACAACCGCCGGTCCGGCCTGCCGGCCAGCCGCGCCGCCGAGATGCGCAGCGCGAGGGGCAGCCCGTTGCAGAGCCGGACGATCCGCTGCGCCGCGGCCGGCTCGGCGGCGATCCTCGAGGGGTCCACGGTCCGGGCGAGCAGCCCGGTGGCCTCGGCGTCGGCGAGCCTCGTCAGGTCCAGCCGGCTCGTGGTGTCGAACGAGGCCATGACCTGCCTGCTGGTGATGACGGCCGCGCACTTCGGTCCCGCGGGGACGAGCGGTCCGACCTGGCCGGCGTCGAGCGCGTCGTCGAGGACGACGAGCAGGTTGCGCGTCAAGGTCAGCGCTCGGTAGCGGGCCGCTGCCTCCTCCAGCGAGGACGGTACGGCGGCGCCGTCCACCCCGAGGGAGCGCAGCAGCCGGCTCAGAGCCTCGTACGGCGTCAGCGGCGTGCGCCCGGCGGTGGCGGCGCGCAGGTCGAGGTAGAGGACGCCGTCGGCGAACCCGCCCGCGACACCGTGCGCGGCGTGCACGGCCAGCGCGGACTTGCCGACCCCTCCGGCGCCGTGGACGGCCGCGACGGCCGGCCGCCCCGGCACCGCGCCGGTGAGCGCCCGGCGCAGCCAGGCGATCTCCGCGGTGCGGCCGGTGAACGCGCGGGTGTCGGCGGGAAGCTCGTGCGGGACGGCGGCACTGGTGAGCGTGGCGCGCTGCGCCGGGGATGAGAGGTCGAGCGCGGGGTCGCGCCTGAGCACCGCCTGCTGGATGCGCTGCAGCACCGCGCCCGGCTCGACGCCCAGTTCGCCGACCATGACGCGGCGCGTCTCCTGGTACACCTCGAGGGCTTCGCACGGCCGCGACGCCCGGTACATCGCCAGCATCAGCTGGGCGCGCGGCCGCTCCCGCAGCGGGTAAGCCTCGGCGTGCGCGGTGAGCACCGGCACCACCGCGTGATGGTCCCCGGACTCCAGCCGCAGGTCGATGTGGTCCTCGAGCGCTGTCAGGCGCTCCTCCTCCAGACGGGCGCACGTGGCCTGCGCCCACGCGCCGGGCATGCCCTCCAGCGCGTTGCCCCGCCACAACGCCAGGGCCCGCCGGAAGAGCCCGTCCGCCGTCGCGATCTCCCCCTCGTCCCGCGCGGCCCGCGCCCGGCGCGTCAGGCACGTGAACAGGTGGGCGTCCACGCTCTCGCGGGGAAGGTCGAGCTGGTAGCCGCCGGCGACCGTCGCGATGATCTCGCCGCCCTGGTACGGCTGGAGGAGCCCGCGCAGCTTGGACACCACGATGTGCAGTTGCTTTCCCGCCGTCCTCACCGTGCTGTGGCCCCACACGTCGGCGAGGAGGTGGTCCGCGGGGACCACCCGGCCGGCGCTCAGAGCCAGCCGGGCCAGCACCCCCGCACGCCGCAGTCCGGCCAGCTTCACCGGCTCCCCGTTCGCCATGACGTCGAATGGCCCGAGAAACCTGATCTCCAGTCCCATTTGCGCTTCCCTGTCACAGTGGATGACCGTCGCGAGCCCTCTGTGGCGCCACGGGTGGAGAAGAAGACCTGCGCCGGGAAGAGCAGGACGGCGGTCCCGTACCCGAATCCGGCCGCCCTGCCCGGCGAACTCCTCAACCGTCTCCCGAGGACCGCGGCCTCACGCACGACCAACTCGGACACGAACAGGCCCAGCCCGCCGACCGGCACTGACCGATCACTCCCCTACGGGTTCCCACGCGGTTCGCGGGCCGTTGCCAACGCGCCCGTCCAGAGCTTCAACGGCAAAACAGGAACCTTCCCTGTGGCCTTCGTACGCGAGTGGTGCGGGCACCCGTCGCCCCATCGCGGAGGGTGCCGCTCGGCATGGCCGCGACCGCTGGCCAGTCTAGGAAGGCACGGGCGGGACCGGTGTCCGGTGAACGCCCTACAAAGCGGTCGTCGTGTCGTTGAGCTCGGCGAGCGTGATGAGCCCGTCGTCGAGGGCGCGGCCGACGAGCTCGCTCTTGGTGCGGGCGGCCCGTCCGACGTTGGCGTACTTCACCCGTACGCGGGCGATGTAGGTGTCGACGGTCTTGACGGTGATGTTGAGCTTCGCGGCGACGAGCTCCTTGGACGAGGCCACGAACCACGCCCGCAGCACCTCGGTCTCGCGCTGGGACAGGCGCGGCCGGCCGGGAGCGTCGTCGGCGATGAGGGCCCCGGACAACGACGGCGCGGTGTAGGGCTCGCCCCGCGCGGCCGAGCGGATGGCGGGCACCAGGTGGTCGGGGCCCTCGCGCTTGGTCAGGTAGGCGAGCGCGCCGAGGTCGACGCACTTGATCGCGGTGGCGTCGTCGGTGTGCTGGGAGTAGACGATCACGCGGCGGCCGTTGTCGACCAGTCGGCGCAGCTCGCCGAAGTCCGGGCGGCGCGGCACCAGCTCCAGGTCGAAGATGACCACGTCGGCGTCGGCGCCGGGACCGGTCCACACGTCGGCGAGCCGGTCGCCGGCGTCGACGAGCGCGATGGGTGGCACGGCCTCGGAACACCAGGCGCGCACGCCCGCGGCGATCGCCGCGTGGTCGTCGACGATCACCGCGGTGATCAGCTCGCCTGCAGTGCGGCCGGCTGCGTGGTCTGCTGGGGGGTCTGCTGGGGGGTCGGCTGCCATCGGACCTCCATCCATACCGTGTCGTCGTTGGTCACCGTCTCGACGTGCACCCCGCGCATCACCGGTTCCGGCACGTCCACCTCGCCGCTGTCCGCGACGACGCTCACCGACACCAGGTCCGCGCCGCCGACGACCGCGATGCGGGCCCGGGAGGCGGCGGTGGCCAGCACCCTCAGCACCGGCTCGGTGAGGTCACGCCGGACCGCCACGGGCGGCGTCGGCCACTGCCCGCGAGCGTCCAGCTCCACCACGACGCCCTTGCGGTCCGCGACGTCGGCGCAGTGGCGCAGCTCGTGCAGCAGCGGGTTGGCCACGGTGTCGGTCTCGGCGAACAACCTGCGCATCCGGCCCGCCTCGATCGCGCAGCGCCGCTGGATCGCCGGGTCCTCCGGGCGGAGCGAGCCGTCGGCGAGCCCTTCCAGCAGCGGGATCGTGGTCGCCGACAGCTCGGCCAGCCGCTGCCGCCTGCGCCGGTGGGACTCCTCCGCGACCGCCTCGGAGATACGTACCCGCTCGATCTCCGCGCGGGCGGCCGCGGCCGCCGCGCTGAGCGAGTTGAACACGGCCGCCACCACGGCCACGCACAGGGGAAGGCCGATCACGGTCACCGAGCCGGTCGCGAACCTGGCCAGATCCCCCCGGTTGGGGTCGATGGTGACCAGGTGCGCCAGGGCGGTCAGGTCGTGGGCGACCAGGAACGCCACGGCGGCCCGCAGCGGACGGTCGAGCAGCACGACCAGGCCCACCCAGTTGGCGGCGCCGAAGATCCAGTCGACGCTGGTCGAGGTGCGCCCCTCGGGCAGGGTCACGTACGAGAGGACCGACGCGGCGAGCACGGCGGCGACGGCGATCCGGCGCAGCAGCCGTCCCCACGTCCGCCGCCGGAGGAGCAGAACGGCCTCGCCGGCGAGCACGGACGCGAGCACCGCGTAAGCGGCCAGTTGCGCGAGCGGCACCGGGTACGAGCCGAGGTGGCGCAGGACGTTGGGCAGCCCCTGCCCGCACACCGTCCCCAGGACGATGAGCAGCGTCGCGAGCCGCAGGCCGTGCCGCAACTGCGCCCGGGTCATCTCCTCGGCCGCCTCACTCATCGGCGCGCCATTCGAGCCTGACGAGGGTGCCCGCGCCCTCGGCCGAGGTGATCGTGGCCGTGCCGCCGATGCGGCTCATCCTGCCGCGTACGGACTCGCGCAGGCCCCGACGGGTGCCGGCCACGGTGCCGGGCGAGAACCCCTTGCCCTGGTCGGCGACGTCGAGCCGCAGCGACCGGGCGTCCCCGCTCAGCAGGACGGCCGCCCGGGTCGTTCCCGCGTGGCGGCGTACGTTGGTGAGGGACTCCCTGGCCGCGTCGGCGATCGCCCTGGCGACCTCGAACGGCAGCCGCAGCGCGTCCGGAGCCTCGAACTCCACGGTCAGCTGCACGGAGTCGAGGTCGGCGCGTAACAACTCGACGAGGTCGGCATGCTCGGGCGTGCGCCCGCTGTCGGAACGCAGCCGGTCGAGGTCGCGACTCGCCTGCGGGGCCAGCCACTGCGCGTCCGAGCGCACCTGCCCGATGCCGACCATCAGCAGCGTCGTGGCGGCCGTGTCGTGCAACGAGTTGCCGAGCTCGCGTTCCTCGGCCCGGACCGCCTCGGCCACCTGCGACTCGGCGCGCGCGCGTACGGCCTCGGCCGCCGCCCGGTCCGCGCGCCGGGCGGCGCGGTGCACGAGCACCCAGGCCGCTCTGGACAACCCCGCCGCCGGCATCGCCCACACCGTCCCCGTGATCAGGCTGCTGTCCACCTCCGCCGCTCCCGCCATGGTGACCAGGCCGACCGCCCCGCCGCCCATCGCCAGCGCGGCGAGACCTCCCGCCAGTGGCGGGGTGTGCCACTGGCACGTCACGCAGGCGAACGTGATCAGCAGCCGCAGCCAGCCGGTGTTGCGGTCCTCGACGGCGTCGGTCAGGAAGATGCTCGTGTACAGGCCCACCAGGACGACCACGTCCAGGGCGACCGGCGCGTGCCCGCGGCCCGCGCGCAGCCACCAGGCGTAGCCGCACGTCCACACCGCTGCCGCACCGCCCGCCACCGCGGTGCCCGCGAAGTTCTCGGGCGAGGCGCGGAACAGGGCGATCGCGACGATCGGGGCGACCGTGGCCAGGCGCACCGCGGCCGCGTACCGGCGGCCGAAGCCCTCCAGCAGCCGCGCCGCCTCACCAACCACCGTCACCTCGCCGCCTGATCCCTCGCCGCCTGATCCCTTGGCGCCTGCTTCCTCGCCGCCTGATCTCTCGCCGCGCTGTGACGCAGCCTAACCAGTCGCCAGCCCACGCCGCCGTCGGTTGATCAACTTCACGGGCGGGAGCCTGACGCGCCCCGCGCTCCGGCGGTGCGGGGAGCGCGGCCCGCCTACGTGACTCTACGATCACGACCGGATGGATTCGAATGGTGACAGAGGGTTATCTTCTTCATGTTGGCACACCGTCCGACAAGGAGCCCCATGCCGATCCTCGCCCGGCCCGCCGCCGCCTGCCTGCTGCTCGTGCTCACCGGCTGCGCCACCACACCCACCGCACCGGCGGCGGGCGGCGCGCCCGGCGCGTCCACCCCTGACGAAACGCCCACCGGGTCCCTGGCGGCCGACGGGCGCGACCTGTCGTCGTGCGAGGACGCCGACTGCGAGATCGAGATCCGGGCCGGCGACTCGTTCACCGTCGGCAGACGGTTGGGGATCCGGCGGCTGGCCATCGGCACCCTCGGCCCGGACGGAGCCCGGATCACGCTCAAGGGATCCGCGGGGAAGCTGAGCGTCCAGGGGATGGCGGGCAGCATCAGCAGCAACTGCGTCAACGACCGCTGCCGCGACGAGGGCGAACTGGTGCTCGCCCCCGGCGAGACCGGCCACATCAACGACATGCGACTCGACCTCACCCACCTCACCGGCGACCGCGCCGTCCTACGCCTCACCCCCGGCTGAGCGCGACCCCGGCGGGCCGGGCCAGGAGGTCGCGCAGGACGTACGGGAGGATGCCGCCGTGCCGGTGGTAGTAGGCCTCGCGTGGGGTGTCGAGGCGGACCCGCGCCCGGAAGGTGACGTCGCCGGCCGTGACGGTCACCGTGGGCGGCACCCGGCCCGCGCCGATCGGGGCGAGGCCGTGGACCGTGAAGGCCTCCCTGCCGGTCAGGCCCAGCTCCCCGGCACCCTCGCCGGGCAGGAACTGCAGCGGGAGCACGCCCATGCCGACCAGGTTGGAGCGGTGGATGCGCTCGTACGACTTGGCGATGACGGCTCTCACGCCCAGCAGCGCGGGCCCCTTGGCGGCCCAGTCGCGCGAGGAGCCCGCACCGTAGCCCTCTCCGGCCAGCACCACGGCCGGGACCGACGCCGCCTGGTACGCGCGGGCGGCGGCGTGCACGGTGGCGATCCTGCCGCCGTCGAGGAGGTCGGCGGTGAACCCGCCTTCGACGCCGGGGACGAGGGCGTTGCGCAGCCGTACGTTGGCGAAGGCACCCCGCGTCATCACGTCGTGGTCGCCGCGCCGGGAGGCGTAGGTGTTGAGCCGGTCGGGCGGCACGCCGAGCCCGGTGAGGTAGCGGCCGGCGGGGCTGGACGGCGGTATGGCCCCGGCCGGTGAGATGTGGTCGGTGGTGATGGAGTCGCCGAGCATGACGAGCACGCGGGCGCCCTCGATGTCGGTGACGGGAGGAGGGTCGAGGGGCATGCCGTCCAGGTAGGGGGCGCGGCGCACGTAGGTGGAGGCCGGGTCCCAGGGGAAGGTGGCCGAGCTCGGGGCGTCCAGCCGCCGCCAGCGTTCGTCGCCGTCGAGCACGCCGGCGTACGCGCGGGCGAACATCGACGGCCGGATCGCCTCCCGCATGACGTCGCGCACCTCGGAGGGGCCGGGCCAGAGGTCGTGCAGGTGCACCGGCCGGCCGTCCGGGTCGGTGCCGAGGGGTTCGGTGGTGAGGTCGAGGTCGATCGTGCCGGCGATGGCGTACGCGACGACGAGCGGCGGCGAGGCCAGGTAGCTGGAGCGCACCTCGGGCTGGATGCGGCCTTCGAAGTTGCGGTTGCCCGACAGGACGGCGGCCACGTCGAGGTCGTGCTCGGCCACCGCCCTCGACATCTCCTCCGTGAGCGGGCCCGAGGCTCCGATGCAGGTCATGCAGCCGTAGCCGGTCAGGTGGAAGCCCAACTGCTCCAGGTAGGGGGTCAGGCCGGCCGCCGCGTAGTAGTCCATGACGACGCGCGATCCTGGCGACAGGGTGGTCTTCACCCATGGTGCGGCGCGCAGGCCGCGCTGGACGGCGTTCCTGGCCAGTAGCCCGGCGGCGACCATGACGAAGGGGTTCGAGGTGTTGGTGCAGGAGGTGATCGCGGCGATCGCGACGGCTCCGTGCCCGATCCGCCGCCCGCCGGCCGCTCCCGCACCGCTCCTGTGCTGTGCGCGGAAGGCGGTTCTCACGGCGTCGAGCGGGATGCGGTCCTGCGGTCGGCGCGGCCCGGCGATGGACGGCGTCACCGTGGACAGGTCGAGGTCGAGGCCGGCGGTGTAGGCGGGCGCCGACCGGGGGTCGTGCCAGAGCCCCTGCGCCCGTGCGTACGCCTCGACGAGGTCGGCGTGCTCGGCGGCGCGGCCGGTGAAACGCAGGTAGCGCACGGTCTCGGCGTCGATGGGGAACAGCGCGGCGGTGGAGCCGAACTCGGGGCTCATGTTGGAGATCGTCACCCGGTCGGTCACCGGCAGCGCCGTGACGCCGGGGCCGTGGAACTCGACGATCTTGCCGACCACACCGTGCTCGCGCAGCAGCTCCGTCAGCGTGAGCACGAGGTCGGTGGCGGTGGCGGCGGGCGGGAGCACGCCGTGCAGTCGCACCCCCACCACGTCGGGGACGAGCATGGACACCGGCTGGCCGAGCATCGCCGCCTCCGCCTCGATGCCGCCGACGCCCCAGCCCAGCGTGCCGAGGCCGTTGACCATGGTGGTGTGCGAGTCGGTGCCGAGGCACAGGTCGGGGAAGGCCGCGCCGTCCTGGCGCATCACCACGCGGGCCAGGTGCTCGACGTTGATCTGGTGCATGATGCCCTTGCCCGGCGGCACCACGGTGAAGCCGCGCAGCGACGCCTGGCCCCAGCGCAGGAACCGGTAGCGCTCGGCGTTGCGCTCGTACTCGAGCCGGGTGTTGCGGGCCAGGGCTCCGGGGCCGCCGAAGGCGTCGGCGATGATGGAGTGGTCGACGACGAGTTCGGCGGGGACGGCGGGGTTGACGCGGGCGGGGTCGCCGCCGAGGCTCGCCATGGCGTCGCGCATGGCGGCCAGGTCCGCGAGCGCGGGCACGCCGTTGGTGTCGTGCAGGAACACGCGCGAGGGGTGCAGATCCACGGCCGCGGTCCGCTCGGCGCGGGGCCGCCATCCGGCCACGGCCCGCACCTGCTCGGCGGGGGCGTCGTGGCGCAGCAGGTTCTCCAGGAGGATGCGCAGGCTGTAGGGCAGGCGCGCGGGGGCGTCGACGGGGTGGACGCGGTAGCGGCGGGCTCCCACCGTCAGGGTGGAGGTCACCGCGGCCCGTCCTGCCGCGCGGCGGTCTCCCGCCTGGAAGGTGGTCATGTGCTTCCTCCTCGGCCGACGGCGCACACTCTGCTTCGTTATAACCTATGACGTCAAGCTGTCGTCTCCCGTACGTGAGTGCGGCACAACCGGCTGATGTAGGTTATAACCGGGATCGACGAGACAGGACGACGATGACCGCACCCGTGACCGAGCCCCACTCCACCAAGGCCGACCTCGCCTACCTGCGGGTCAAGGAGCTCATCCTCTCCGGCGAGCTGCCGCCCGCCTCCGTCATCGCGCAGGCGCGTCTGGCCCGCGACATCGGCATCAGCACCACTCCGCTGCGCGAGGCCCTGCGCCGTCTCAAGAGCGAAGGGCTCGTCGAGCTGGACGCCCACCGCGACGCCCGCGTCGCCCCGCTCGCCGCGGAGGAGGCCCGCGACCTGCTGGAGCTGCGGCGTTCCCTCGATCCCCTCGCGGTCGCGCTGGCCGCGGAGCGCCGTACGAAAGCCGACATCACCGCGATGCGCGCCGCCGCTCAGGGGTTGGAGCCGCTGCCTGCCGACCCCGCCTACGCGCACCTCGTCGCCCACCGCCGGTTCCACAGGGCCCTCTACGCGGCCTCGCACAACGATCTGCTCATCCAGACGCTCGACAGCCTGTGGGACAAAGCCGACCGCTACCGCCGGCTCGCGCTGGAGGCCGGACGCGGCCAGGACGCCCGCGACCGCAAGGCCGCCGAGCACGAGGCGCTGGTCGAGCTCGTGATCGCGGGTGAGGCCGAGGGCGCGGCCGCCGTCATGCGCCGGCACATCGACACCAGCCTCGGCGCCCAGGCCGCCCGGCGGCTGCTCGGCGACCTGCCCGGCGGGCCCGTCCGATCCGAGCTCTCGTCACACGGCCGGGACCGGGATTAACTGGATCTCTGACCATCGCCTCGAACCCGAGGACAACGTATGAGAAGAATCCTGCTCACCCTCGTCCTGGCCCTCGTTCCCGCACTGACCGTCCCGCCGCCGGCGCACGCCCGGCCGCCCGCGTTCATCTTCGACACCGACATGGACTTCGACGACGCGGCCACTCTCGCCTACCTCGCCCAGGAGCACCGGGCCCGCCGCATCGACCTGCGCGCCATCACCGTGACCGGCAACGGCGCCGGCTTACCCGGCCGGGCGATCCGGCACGCGCGGTGCCTGGCCGAACGGCTCGGCCTGCGCGACGTCATGATCGCCGACGGGTCGGAGACCGGGCCCAACGCGTTCCCCGCCGACCTTCGCCAGTTGTTCGACAGGGTGCTCGAATCGGCGACCCCGGGATGCTCCGGTGACGAGACGCCCTCGCGGGTGCGCGCCCCCCAGCTGATCGCGAAGGTGCTGCGCGCCGACCCGTCCACGCAGATCATCGCCACCGGCCCGCTCAGCAACGTCGCCGCCGCCCTGCCCTCCTCCGCCTCCCGGCTGACCTCGATGGGCGGAGCCGTGAAGGTGCCGGGGAACCTGTGCTGCGGCACCCCGCCGGAGTTCGACGGCACGCAGGAGTTCAACTACTGGCTCGACCCCGCCGGCGCGCGGGCGGCGCTCACCCGCGGCAGGGGCGAGGTGCGCATGGTGTCGCTGGACGCCGCCAACGAGGTGCCCATCACCGCCGCGTTCCTCGACCGGCTCGGCGCGGACCACCGCACTCCCGCCGCCGACACCGTGCTGGAGATCGTCACCCACCCCGAGGTCCAGCCGCTGATCGCCGACGGCCTGCTCTACTGGTGGGACCCGCTGGCCGCCATGAGCGCCGTACGTCCCGGGCACGTCGAGTTCACCAGGGGGCGCGTGGACGTGGTGCTGGACGGCCCGTCCGCCGGCCGTACGATCCTGTCGCCCAGGGGGCGCCTGCTCGCCTACGGCGTCACCGCCGGCACCGCCGCCTTCGAGCGACGTTTCCTCGACACCCTCAACGGGCGGTAGCCGTCTACGTCGTCTGTCTCGGTCGGCCCTGCCGGAATGCCCCGGACGGAACGGGTCGGATGACCACGAGAGACCCCGGCGTTTCCGGCTGGCCGCCGGGATCTGCGGCCATAGACCGCGCAGACAGCGAGCCTTAGTCGACCTCAGGACGACGCCAGCCGCTGTGTCGCCCATCTGCTCCTACCTGTTATCCCTGTTCAGCAGCGGTCCTTCCCGAGCCAAGTCACCCCTCCCGCCTGTCCGAAACACTCCGAGTTGGCACGGACTAAGTCCGTAAATTCACGAAACGCTCGCGAGTTCAAGCGCGGCGAGCTCCGAGGGAAGATCGCCGGCAAGCCCGGTCTGAACCGGTACCTGCGCACCACGCCGGCGGGCAAGCTCCGCATCGACGCCGTGAAGGTCAAGGTCGAGGAGAACCTGGACGGCAAGTACCTGCTGCGCTGCAGCGACCCGCACCTGAGCGCCGAGGACATCACCCTGGGCTACAAGCAACTGCTGGAGGTGGAACGAGGCTGGCGCGACATGAAACAGATCATCGACCTGCGGCCGGTCCATCACCGGCTCGAAGAACGCATCCGCGCCCAGTCACCGCCCTCACCAAGCCCCAACGAGACCTGCTCGCCAAGCTTGCGATCCCCGCGCCCAAGCAGGTCGTCGACCTCCAGCCCGCACCCCGCCTGAACAGCGCGAACACCTCCGCCTAGAGAAACGCCCTCCAGGCGACCACACCCATGTCAGCACAGGTCAGGACCTAGATTCGGGCCTCCATGCCGCGCAATTATGTCGAACCCGGGACAGGGGGCGTCACCGACACGCTTGGCCGAGATCCACACCCAGTGCGGCCGCCGGGCACGGGAATCGTCTTCTTGCTTGACCACGAATCAAACTGAACAGTATGGTTTGTCGCGGGGAGGCGAGATGATGGCGAGTCAGGACTCGGCACGCAGCAACGCCAAGCGGGCACAGATCCAGCAGGGCGCCACGCGGGTCTTCCTGGCCGAAGGATTCGCCGGCGCCACCACGGACGCCATCGCCAAGGCGGCGGGGGTGTCCAAGCAGACGCTGTACGTCTACTACCGCAGCAAAGAGCAGCTCATGGTGGACGTGCTCGACTCCCTGCTGTCGAAACTGAACCGCGACCACGCGGTGCTGGACAGTGACCGGCCGGCGAGCACGCTGCCCGAGTTGCGCCAGACCCTGACGGACCTGGCGTACGAGGTGCTGGAAGCCGTCTCCGGCAGCGACTACCTGGCGCTGGCGCGGGTCATCATCGCCGATTCACCCAGGGTGCCGGAGATCGGGCGGCTGTGGGCGCAGACGATCACCACCAGCGTCCGCCCGCTGGTGACGGAACTCCTGGAGCGGGCCCGCGACTACGAACTGATCGAGGTCGCAGACCTGGACGCGGCCACCAGGCTGTACGTGGGCGGTGTGCTGACCTACTTCCTGCCGGACGGCATCGTAGCGGCCAACGGGCCGGCGGCCGCCCCGGACCGCGAACGGATCGAGCAGATCGTGGACCTGTTCCTGCGGGCACTCACCATCACCTGATCGCCCCGGCGGGCGAGTTTCCCTTGTTCACGCCTCGTTATCAAACTGAACAGTACAGTTTTATAGCGCCGAGGAATCGGCGGAAAGGACGGACGACATGACCTTCGCCTGGGGCGGGCTGACCGAAGGGCCCACCACGTACGCCGAAGAGCACCCGCCGGCGGAGGCGGTGACACACACCAGCTCCGTGCAGGTGCTCACCATGGACAGGCTGGACATCGGCCCGCAGGTCGTGGGAGGCCCGGCGGTCTTCGCAACGCTGATGACCGAGAAGTTCAGCGGCGGCATCGACGGCCTCGGGCACGCCGACCATGTCCGGGTCGTCCAGCCTGACGGCTCGCAGATCGTCGCCGGCGTCGAGCGCGTCGTCGGCTCGGTCGATGGCCGGTCGGGAACGTTCGTGCTGACCTGCTACGGCTACGGCGACCGGCCGGGATCGGCCCGAGGCTACTGGACCGTGGTGCCCGGATCCGGCACCGGCGAGCTGGCCGGGCTGCGCGGACGCGGCACATTCACCGTACGGCAGGAGCCAGACGGTACTTGGCACGCCGAGGACGCCTTCACGCACTGGTACGAGAAATGAGCACCCGCATGATGCCCGGCAACGTCCGCGTGGGATATCTCCAGACAGACGGCGTGCGCATCTATCACGAGGCCCTCGGGGGCGGTCCCGTGCTGATCTTCGGCGGCAGGGGGGTCGCCGCCGCTCCCCCGCGACTTGTCCGATCCTCGCGCGGCGATGGAGGAGCACGCCCGGCAGCGCGCTGGCGGCAGGGCTGCCCGACGGCGTGGAGATGATCTCTGCCTGCTTGGGTCCGCCATGCAGCGCTACATGACCGGGACATGAACGTGACCTCACGGCACTGCCAGGCTCCCATCGACAATTTCGTACCCAAGGATGAGAGAACCCACGATGACCAACATCTGGCATGAAAGCTTCCGCGCCGAGCCGTACCCGACGTATGCGCGGCTACGTGGCCAGGCACCCGTCCACCAGGCGACCGGTCCCATGGGCAGCGAGTTCTGGCTGATCAGCCGCTACACCGAAGCCCGTGCCGCACTCAACGACCCACGGTTGGCCAAACACCCTTCCCACGCCCCAGCCTGGCTGCACAACTTCGGCGTCGGAGCAGCGGACAGCCCGACACCTGTGGGCCTCAACATGCTCTCCAGTGACCCGCCCGATCACACCCGGCTGCGCAGGCTCACGATGAAGGCCTTCACCCCCAAGCGCGTCGAGCGGCTCAGGCCCCGCATCCAGCAGATCACCGACGAACTGATCGCCAACCTGGCCGGACTCACGCGCTTCGACCTGATCGAGGACCTCGCCTTCCCGCTCCCCATCATCGTCATCTGCGAGCTGCTCGGCATCCCTGCCGAGGACCGCGACGACTTCCGCACGTGGACCCGCGCCCTCATCCCACCGTCCACCCCCGAGGGCCTGGCCAGCCTGCGCACAGCCCAGACGGAGATGACCGAATACCTCACCAAGCTGGTCGCACGCAAGCGGGACGAGATCGACCACACGAGCGATCTCGAAAACCTGCCCGATCTGGTCAGCGCCCTCATCGTGGCCCGAGACGAGTACGACCGGCTCTCGGAGGACGAGCTTCTCGGCACGATCCGCATCCTCCTCACCGCTGGGCACCACACCACCGTCAACCTCATCGGCAACGCCATGCTCGCGCTGCTTCGCCACCCCGACCAGCTGAAGCTCCTGCGCGCCCGCCCCGACCTGCTCCCCGGCGCAATCGAGGAACTGCTCCGCTATGACGGCCCCTTCGAACACGCCACCCCGAGATTCGCCACCGAGGACATCGAAATCGCCGGCGTGACCATCCCGGCCGGCAGCGTGGTGGCCGTGGTCCTCTCGGCCGCGAACCGGGACCCGGCGTACCTGCCGGGTCCCGACCGCCTCGACGTCACCCGCACCAACCATTCCCACCTCGCCTTCGGCCACGGCATCCACTTCTGCCTCGGAGCGCCGCTCGCCCGCCTGGAGGGCCAGATCGCCATCGGCACACTGCTGCGCGCCCTACCCGAAATGACCCTCGCCTGCCCACCGGAGGATCTGCGCTGGTGGGCCGGGGGGATCACGCCCGTGTTCCGCGGCCTGGAAGCCCTCCCCATCCGAGTCGGGCCGTTCAAGAGATAGCCGGACTGAAACAGACGAGACCCCGTCCGATCCACGCAATCGGCCGGGGTTCGCCCTCCCCGGCTCTTCAAGCCACTGGACGAGCCAGTACCACTTGCGTGGCGGTTGTGGCGGAGAAGCAGCGAATCACTCGACGATGCCCCATCCCGCCGGCTGGTCCGGCGGGATGGGGCTTGGTGATGTCGACGACGGGTGGAAACTGGATCAGGCACACACTCCGTGATTGGGCCCGTTGGATAGATCACGGTTCGGGTGTTCCGGCCGGTAGCCGTCTACGTCTTCTGTCTCGGTCGGCCCTGCCGGATCGCCCCGGACGGAACGGGTCGGATGACCACGAGAGACCCCGGCGAACCCGCTGTAGCATGACGCCAAACAGGACGGGTCCGGTGACACGGGTCCTGGGACGACGCTGAGGTGACAGTCGATGACGCCGCTGGACCAGCTACCCGAGATCCGCACCGACCTCTTCATCGACGGCGAGCGCCACGGCGCGGGCGACTCGCTGCAGGTGATCGACCCGGCCGACGGCACGTCCGTCGTCGGCTACGCCGCGGCCGCCGACGCCAAGCAGGCCACGTCGGCGGTCGCCGCCGCCCACCGGGCGTTCCCCGCCTGGTCCGCCCGCACCCCGGAGAATCGTGCGGCGGCGCTGATCGCCGCGCTGGCTCCGCTGGAGGCCGAACGGGCGGCCACGGCCGAGATCCTCACCCGTGAGAACGGCAAGATCCGGCTGGAGTCCCACATCGACTCGGTCGTCTTCGAGCACCGTTTCCGGCTTGCCGCCGGACTGGCCGGCGAGGTCGGGCAGGTGACCACCCTGCCGGCGCCGCCGTACCGGACGGAGATCTCCCACATGCCCCTGGGCGTGGTGACGATCATCGTTCCGTTCAACTGGCCGCTGGCGATCCTGGCCGCCTCGCTGCCGCAGGCGCTGATCGCCGGCAACACCGTCGTGGTGAAGCCGCCGCCCACGACCCCGCTCGCGACCGTGCGCACCGCGGAGGTGGTGGCGCGCGCGCTGCCGCCGGGTGTGCTCAACATCGTCACGGGCGCGGACGCGCAGATCGGCGGGGCGCTGATCCAGGACGACCGGGTCAAGAAGGTGTGCTTCACAGGCAGCCCGGCGGGCGGCAAGCGCATCATGTCCATGGCCGCCGAGTCGCTGACCCGGGTGGCACTGGAGCTGGGCGGCAACGACCCGGCGATCGTGTTGGACGACGCCGAGCTCGGCCCTGACGCGATGCACCGCCTGTTCTCGGGCACGTTCGACTCGACCGGGCAGATCTGCATGGCGATCAAGCGCCTTTACGTGCACCGGTCGCGCTACGACGAGGTGGTGGAGGGGCTGTCCGGGATGCTCGCGGCCACCCGGCTGGGTCACGGTCTCGACGAGCGGGTGACCATGGGTCCCCTGCACAGCCGGCGGCAGCTCACGTACGTTCGGGAACTGCTCGGCCAGGCCCGCTCGTCGGGGGCGGAGGTGCGGGAGTTCGGCGCCCCCGCCGAGGGGGCCGACCTGTCCACGGGAAACTTCCTGCGGCCGTCGCTGGTGCTCGACCCCGCCGATGACACGCGGGTGGTGACGGAGGAGCAGTTCGGCCCGACGCTGCCGATCCTGCCGTTCGACGACGTGGACGACGCCGTGGCCCGCGCGAACGACACCTGGTCGGGGCTGTGCTCCTCCGTGTGGACGGAGGACCCCGGCCGGGCCGCGGCCGTGGCGGCGCGGATGCGTACGGGCTACACGTTCGTCAACGCGCACGGGGCCGGGCACCTGGACGAGCGGGCGCCGTTCGGCGGGTTCAACCACAGCGGCATGGGCCGGGAGATGGGCATCGAGGGCATCCGCGAGTTCATGGACACCCATTCGGTGGGGTTCCCCTCCTGACGGTCAGGTACGGACTTCACTGAAGTTTTGAGCACGCGGGCCGCCCTCGCCGACCGCGCGACCCCTGCCTTCACCGGCTACCTCACGCGCCCGTTCGTCAACCGCAGCAGGAACGAGACGCGGCGGCCCGCCCGGCGCGGCCGGGAGCCTGCCCGTTGGGTCACGGGCAGGTCCGTGGCCGGCAGGATCCCGGGCGGCGTCACGAAGGGCGTACGTCCCGGTACCAGTCGAGAATCTGCTCGCCGGTCATGAACGCGACGTCCTTGTGCGCCCGGATGTGCTGCAACGCCTGCTCGAAATACCGCAGCCGGTGCGGGACGCCCATGATGTACGGGTGCACCACCAGCGCCATCACCCGGGCCGAGTCCGCGGAGTCCTTGTAGAGCTGGTCGAACTGGTCGACGGCGCGCTGGAAGTACTCCCGGGCCGGATGGTGCTGGATCAGCATCATCGCGACGTCGTTGCACTCCTGCGTGTAGGGGATGTTGACGATGGGCGACGTCCGGGTGGCCAGCTCCACGGGCTGGTCGTCCAGCACCCAGTCGCAGACGTACTCGTAGCCCTCCTCGACCAGGATGTCGGGCGTCTCCCAGGTCTCGGTCAGCCCGGGGCCGAGCCAGCCGCGCGGGCGGCGGCCCGTCGCCGTCTCGATCGCCTTGGTGGTGGCCTGGATGTCGGCCCGCTCGTCCTCCACCTTCTGCATGTTCTTCTGGGTGAAGCCGTGGCCGACGAACTCCCACCCGCGGTCCAGTGCGGCCTTCGAGATCTGCGCGTAGTGGGTGACGGCCTGGCCGTTGATGGCCAGCGTGCCGGTCACCTCCTGGCGGTCCATGGCCTCGATCATGCGCCACACGCCGACGCGGTTGCCGTACTCGTGCCAGGCCCAGTTGGGCACGTCGGGGGCGGGGATGCCGCCGGCCGGCGGCGTGAGCACCGTCCTCGGCATCGGGTCGGTGTCGGACCAGGTCTCCACGTTGACGATGACCCAGACCGCCATGCGCTCGCCGGCGGGCAGTCGGAGCGCGGGGCGGCCCTCGATGGGGTCGTACTCAAGCCGTTCGCTGGGTCGCATGGGTCTCTCCTTCGACGATGGTGACGGTCAGGGAGGGCAGGTCTGTGACCTCGACGCGCACGCGGTCGCCGGGCAGCACGGGTCCGACGCCCGCCGGGGTGCCGGTGTAGATCAGGTCGCCCGGCATCAGCCGGTACGAGCGCGAGAGGTGACTGATGATCTCGGGCACGTTCCAGATCATCAGCTCCAGCCCGGTGTGCTGGCGCCGCTCGCCGTTGACGGTGAGCGTCAGCTCTCCGTCCAGCGGGTCGGAGCCGGGCAGGATCGGGCCGCAGGGCGCCGAGTGGTCGAAGGACTTGCCGGCCTCCCACGGGTGGGCCCGCTCGCGGCATTCCCGCTGCCGGTCGCGCCGCGTCAGGTCGATGCCGGCCGCATGGCCGAAGACCAGCCCGTACGCGTCCCGCACGTCGACGCCCGCGCCCTCGGCGCCGATGGCGACGACCAGTTCGCCCTCGTAGTGCAGGTCCCCGGTCTGCGGCGGGTAGGGCACCTCGGCGCCGTCGGGGACGACCGCGTCGGCAGGCTTCTGGAAGAAGAAGGGGTCGTCGCGCTCGTCGCCCTCCTTCATCTCCCTGATGTGGTCGAGATAGTTGCGGCCGACGCAGTAGACGCGGCGTACGGGGAACCGGTCGGCCGTGCCGTTCACGGGCAGGGCGACCTGGGTGGGTTGCCAGAGCATCAGTGCACCTCGGATGGAAGGGTCCTGCTGAACAGGTCGGGGCGCAGCACGAGCGCCAGCGCCGCGCCCAGCACGGAGAAGCCGACGATCTGCACCATGCCCGCGCCGACCCAGCCGGTGGCCTCGACCAGGGTGCTGAAGAGCAGGCCCGCGACGCCGGCCGCGACGTAGATGCAGGTGACGAAGAGCCCGGCGGCCCGGCTGACGATCTCGGGGCCGGCGGACTTGACGAGGTAGCTGGCGGCGGCGACGTACATGCCGGCGCTGGCGAACAGCCCGAACAGGAACGAGAAGGTCGCCTGCCAGGGGGTGGACGCGGAGCCGAGGAAGAGGGCGAGGCCGCTGGCGGCCACGCCGAGGTTGAGCACCGTCAACACCACCCTCGGGCTGAACCGGTCGGCGAGGTGGCCGCCGGCCGGGGAGGCGAAGGCCGCCAGGCCGGACAGGCCGATGACGAACCCGGCGCCGCCGGGGCTGTAGTGGAGCTGGTCGCGGAGGTAGCTGGCGTACATGCCGATGAAGGCGAAGTCGGCCAGCCCGAACAGCGCCGTGATGACGGCCAGCACGAGCGGGTTGCGCGACAGGATGCTGCGGGCGCCGCCGACGTGCCTGGTCGCGTTCTCCGCGGGGTCGATCTCGGTCAGCCGCGGCGAGACGAGGAACACGATGGCCAGGGTCAGCGCGACGCCGATGAGGGCGTACGCGATCATCGGGGCCCGCCACGTACCGTACCCCTCCAGCAGCACGCTGCCGAGCGAGGGGCCGATGATCGAGCCGGCGGCGAAGGCCATGTTGACGCTGCCGATCGCGACCCCGCGACGGGCGGGGAAGGCGCTCGACGCGACCGCGATGATCATCGCGAGCTGGAGTGCCTCGCCGACGCCGGACAGCACGCGCCAGACCAGCATGTCGAAGAACCCGATGGAGACCGTGGTGAGCGCGGTCGCGACCGAGAACACCAGCGTGCCGACGACGATCGTGCGCTTGCGTCCGAGTTTGCGCTGGAGGTATCCGGCGGGCAGACCGGCCAGGCCCATGCCGATGGCGAACACGGTGGCCTGCAGCCCCGCCGCCTCCAGGCTGAAGCCGTACTCGGCGCGGACCTCGACGAGCAGGATGGGGAAGACCATCCGGTCCATGGCGTTGACGGTGTAGGCCAGCAGCAGCAGGCCGAACATGGCGACGGCGACCTTGGGCGCGAGTGCGCCCCGCGTGGCCGTGGGGTGGGGGGCGGTCATTGCAGACTCCTTTCGCCTGCGGTGGTTGACGGCGTGGTCGATGAAGGGGGCCAGTCGCCTGCCGCGGCGGCCCTGGCGAGCAGGGCGTCCCGGCGGGCCGCGGCCACCGCGACGGGGTCCGGCTCGCCGTCGTCCAGGACGAGCGCGCCCCGACGCTTCAGTACGCGGCCGTCGGCGATGACGGTGTCGATGTTGTCGATCTGGCCGGTGTAGACGAGCGCCTCGACAGGGTCGCCCGAGGGGACCAGGTTGATGTCGGACGATCGAAGGATCACGAGGTCGGCGCGCTTGCCGGGAGTGACGGAGCCGGCGGTGTCGTGCAGGCCGAGATCTCTGGCCCCGTCGATGGTGGCGAGCTGGAGCAGCCGGCGCGGGGTGATCGCGGCCGAGCCCGTGCGCGCCGCCTCCACGGAGACGATCATGCGCAGGTGGCCGAGGATGTCGGCGCTGGTCGGCATGGCGAGCGTGTCGAGCGAGAGCGACACCGGCACGCCTGCCTCCAGCAACTCGGTGACCAGCGGGATGCCCATGGTGCGCAGCTCGGTCATCGGGCTCAGCGACACCCGGGTGCCCGTGCGGGCCAGCGCCTCGATGTCGCGCCCGTCGGCGTGCACGGCATGGACGACCTGCACGTCCTCGCCCAGCAGCCCCAGCTCCTCCAGCCGGGCGAGACCGCAGGCGCGGCAGCCCTCCTCACGCAGGCACCGGTCGCAGTGCATGGTGATGGGCAGCCCGAGCGCGCGGGCCTCGGCCCACTCGCGCTCGTAGACCTCGGGCGGCGTCCGGTACGGCCCGCGCAGCGCGACGCCGAAGTCCACCCTGCCGTCGAGCTGGTGGTCGGGCCAGCGGGCCCGCAGCTTGCGCAGGTCGTCGAGGTCGTTGGTGGCGTCGGGCGACGCCGAGTCCGGCGGTCCGTACGAGAAGCGCCCGCGCAGCCCGGAGTCCAGGTGCGCCTGGATGTTGGCGTCGGCGTCCTGGGGGGTGCGCACGTTGTGGTCGAAGTTGTGCACCGTGGTGATGCCGCCACTGGCCGCCTCGGCCAGCCCGAACCGGGCCGCCCAGTAGAAGTCGCCGAGCTCGAAGTGGGGTGCGAGGGCACGCTTGACGGTGAAGTAGCCGCTGCCGGGACGGTCGCCGACGGTGCCGCGCAGCAGCGAGTTCCACAGGTGCCAGTGGGTGTCGACGAAGCCGGGCAGCATGATCGTGCCCGTTCCGTCGATCACCTCTGCGTCCGTGACGTCGTGCGCGCCGGGGTGCGGAACGATCTCCGCGATCCGCCCGTCACGGACCAGGACGTCGGCGTTCGCCACGTCACCGACGGCGGGATCCATGGAGATCAGGTGAGTGCCGGTGATGAGAAGGTCGGGTCGTTCGCGCATGGTCACCTCACGAAGAGCGCGACGGACAGGATGAGACCGAAACCGACGATCAGCCACCGTAAGACGTGCGGCGGCACGCGCCGGGCGAGCACCACTCCGCTCCGGCCGCCGGCCAGTCCGGTGAGCGACATGACCGCGACCGGGATCCACTCGACGGGGCCGAACACGGAGAAGCACAGGGCTGAGATCAGGCCGACGACCAGGGACAGCGCGCTCTTGAGCGCGTTGAGCCTGTGCAGGTCGTCCGCCAGGAACGTGCCAAGGACGGCGAGCATCATGACGCCGAGCCCGGCGGCGAAGTAGCCGCCGTACATCGCGACCACGAACTGGCCGGCCAGCAGCGCGTGACCGCCGCCCGCCGCCCTGTCCCCGCCGACGCGCCGGGCCAGGCTTTCCTGAAGGGCCAGCGCGACGACGGAGACGAGGACGAGGAACGGGACGATCGACTCGAACTGTTCCGGCGGCGCGGCGAGCAGGATCGCGGCCCCGCACACGGCGCCGCAGGCGCTGACCACGGAGAGCCGCGGCACCTGCGGGCGCACGGCGGGCAGTTCGTCCCGGTAGCCGACCAGCCCGCCCACGTAGCCGGGCAGGGTGGCGAGGGCGCTGGTCACGTTGGCGGTGATCGGCGAGTAGCCCATCGCCATGAGCGCGGGGAAGGAGATCAGCGAACCGCCGCCCGCGACGCCGTTCACGGCGCCTGCCAGGAAGCCCGCGCCGGCGAGAACGAGCAGCTGAAGCGGGTCCAGCATGGTCGCCCTCCTTCCGGCTCCTGCCTCGATGAGTGGCAACGTATTCATTGCATGCAATGCATGTCAAGAGTGCTCGGGCAGCGTTTGCATGCAATGTATACTCGCCCCATGGCGGTCTCTTCCGAATCCCAGCCGGGCAGCGCCCATGCGGTCTACGTGGCGCTGCGCCACCGGTTCGCGGAGGGGCGATACGCTCCCGGCCAACGGCTGACGGAGGCGGCGCTGGCCGCCGACCTGGGCGTCAGCCGCACTCCCGTACGCGAGGCCATCGGCAGGTTACTGGCCGAAGGGTTGGTCATCCCGGCAGCCCGAGGCGTCGCCGTCGCCGCGCTGACCGCTGCCGAGGCGGAGCACCTGTTCGTCCTGCGCGCCACGCTCGAAGGGCTGGCCGCCGAGCTGGCCGCCACCCGGCAGGCCCGCGGGCAACTGGCCCCCGCCGACATCGACGCGCTCGACCGTGCCGTCGACGCGGTCGAGGCGGCGGTGCAGACCCACGACGCCCACGCCTCCGCTCAGGCCAACCTCGCCCTGCACCGCGCCATCGGAGCGGCGGCCGGCAACCCGTTCCTGGAGGACACCCTGCACCGGGTGTGGGATCGCATCGCGGTCACGACCGTGGCCAACCTCGACGACCCCCACTGGGCCGGCGCGATCACCGAGCAGCACCAGGCCATCGTCGCCGGCATCCGCGCCGGAGATCCGAAGGCGGCGGGGAAGGCGGCCAAGGCGCACATCGAGGCGGCCGGGCGCGCGTACAAACCGGCTTCGGAGAACGAACCCCGGGCCGCCGCGGCCGGGCAGCCCGCCCGCTGAGCACGACCCGACACGGCGGAGAGTCGTGACAGGCCGACGTTGCATGATCATGCATACCTATGTATATACTTCACGCGTGTCCAAGGTTCTCACTTCTCTGCCTGTCGGCGAACGTGTCGGCATCGCCTTCTCCGGCGGCCTCGACACCTCGGTAGCGGTCGCGTGGATGCGCGAGAAGGGCGCGGTGCCGTGCGCATACACCGCAGACATCGGCCAATACGACGAGCCCGACATCGCCTCGGTGCCCGGGCGTGCGACGGCCTACGGCGCTGAGGTCGCCCGGCTGGTCGACTGCCGGGCCGCGCTCGTGGAGGAAGGGCTCGCCGCCCTGGCCTGTGGGGCCTTCCACATCCGCTCAGGCGGTCGCGGCTACTTCAACACGACCCCGCTCGGGCGGGCCGTCACGGGCACCCTGCTGGTGCGCGCGATGCTCGAGGACGGCGTGCAGATCTGGGGTGACGGCTCCACCTTCAAGGGCAACGACATCGAGCGCTTCTACCGCTACGGCCTGCTGGCCAACCCGTCGCTGCGCATCTACAAGCCGTGGCTCGACGCGGGGTTCGTCAGCGAGCTCGGCGGCCGCACCGAGATGTCGGAGTGGCTGCTCGAGCGCGGCCTGCCCTACCGCGACAGCACGGAGAAGGCCTACTCCACCGACGCCAACATCTGGGGCGCCACCCACGAGGCCAAGGCGCTTGAGCACCTCGACGCCGGCATCGAGACGGTCGAGCCGATCATGGGCGTGCCGTTCTGGGACCCGAGCGTGGAGATCGCCTGCGAAGACGCCACCATCGGCTTCGAGCGCGGCCGTCCGGTGACGATCAACGGCAAGGAGTTCCCCTCGGCCGTGGACCTGGTGCTGGAGGCCAACGCCATCGGCGGGCGGCACGGCCTCGGCATGTCCGACCAGATCGAGAACCGCGTCATCGAGGCCAAGAGCCGGGGCATCTACGAGGCGCCTGGCATGGCGCTGCTGCACGCGGCCTACGAGCGGCTGGTCAACGCGGTCCACAACGAGGACACCCTCGCCGTCTACCACAGCGAGGGGCGCCGGCTGGGCCGCCTGCTCTACGAAGGCCGCTGGCTCGACCCCCAGGCGCTGATGTTGCGCGAGTCGTTGCAGCGCTGGGTCGGCATGGCGATCACCGGCGAGGTGACGCTGCGGCTGCGGCGCGGCGAGGACTACTCGATCCTCGACACGTCGGGGCCCGCGTTCAGCTACCACCCGGACAAACTGTCCATGGAGCGCACGGAAGACTCCGCCTTCGGTCCCGTCGACCGCATCGGCCAGCTGACCATGCGCAACCTCGACATCGCCGACACCCGCGCCAAGCTGGAGCAGTACGCCGGGCTCGGCATGGTCGGAGCCGGCCACTCGGCGTTGATCGCCGCGGCGGAGACGTCCTCGACCAAACTGATCGGCGCCATGCCGGAGGGCGGGGCCGAGGCGATCGCCTCCCGTGGCGAGGCGCCCGAGGACGAGCTGCTCGACCACGCCGCGATGGAGTTCGGCACCGACTGAGGCCCACCCTCGCCGCAGTCCCGTACGCGACAATCGTCGGAGAAGCGGCGAAGGAGGCGTATGAACGAGAGCGCGTCGCCGGCGCGGCTCGCCCACCGGCTGGCAGAAGTGGTGGGCGAGCTCCGTGGCATCCCCGTCGACGTCGAACGGCTCGACGACAGCGAGCTGGTCCGGCAGCAGATCGCGCAGTTGGCCGGCTCGGCCGGCGAGTTGCGCGCCATGCACCCTGTGGGCGAGCCCGCGCAGGGCCGCCAGGAACTGCGGAGCCGGCGCAGCGTGCTCGACGCCCTGCGGCGCGGCATGACGATGCGCACGATCGTGCACGCCGACGTGCTGGACGACCCGCGCAAGGCGCTGGTGGTCGGCGTGCACTTCGTGGCCCTGGCGCCCGTCTGGAAGGACTGGAGCATCGCCGTGCCCGGTGTGGTGCTGACCTTGCTCAGAGCCGCCGGGCTCGCCCTCGCGCCGACCGCGGCCGTGGCGTGGGTGCCGGTGGTCAGCGGGGTGCTGTCCGGCGTGGTGCTCCTGGCGGCCGCCGTCACCATGGGTCTGCGAGCTCTCACCGGCAGGCCGGCGGAGGTGTCCTAGCGGTGGGCCGCGCCGGGCGGTAATCGCGCGCCGGGAGCTGACGGCTGCCGGGCGGGGTCGGCGATCGTGCCGATGAGGTACGTCACCTGCCAGACAAACCCTTCCTTCTCCAGCGAACGCGCTGTAGCCGTAACTGACGCCGTCTCACATACTGACACAGACGTTTTACATACGGCTACCCCAAACTTTAGATTCAGGACATACGCTCTCGGGTGCCTGCGGCCTGACAACGAACTGCGGCAATCGCCGAGCGGCGATGGAACGATGTAAAACCCGCCGGAACCGACCCCTAGGACGGCTATATAACCGCAGGTCAGAACAGGGATGAGAGGGCCCGGGGAAGGGGTCCGACATGTGACGCAGGAAGGTGCCGAACCACCACCGTGTGTCACAGTTTTCTCATGTTCGACTTGACCTAAAGGACCGAAACTCCGTAGTTTTGGCCGTCGTTCGGCATGCTTGGGGCCGCAACGAGCGATGCGCGACGCCCGCCCCGGGCCCTGCCCGGCTTGTCGGTCGCGAATGGACGGGGGAGGCGATAGAGGCCAGCGGTCCGACCGGGAGCGTCACACAAAGTATCCGGCATGGACCACTACGTAATCGGCTCAGGGATGCTCGCCCGAACGGTGACGTCCCCGCGGCCCGGATTCCGCCTCTGGACGATCGATCGGAGAAATCCGCATCATGGAACCCACGTACCTTGTCTGCCTGCCCTTCGCCGGCGCCGGAGCGTCGTTCTTCCGCGGATGGCAGCGGCAGGCCCCCGAGGACCTGACCATCCTGCCGGTGCAACTGCCCGGCCGCGAAGAACGTTTCAACGAAGCCCCCTACACCGAGGTCGCCCGCGCGGCCGAGGCGGCGTGCACCCAGGTCCTGGCCAGGATCGACGGCGCCACCCCGCCCGTCGCGCTCTTCGGCCACAGCCTCGGCGCCGTGCTGGCGTACGAGCTGGCCAACCACCTCGCCAACGGCAGAGGAGTGACGCCCGAGCGGCTGTTCGTGAGCGGATCACCCGGCCCGCACGACGGGCGCGAGGCCAAAGCCAGCGGCCTCAGCGACGACGAGTTCCTGGCCAGGGTCGGGGAGTTCTCCGGCTACACGCATCCGGCGCTCGAAGACCCGGAGATGCGGTCGCTGCTGCTGCCCGTGATCCGGGCGGACGTCGAGATGCACGAGACGTACGAGCCGGCCACGGACAAGCCACTGCCCGTTCCGGTCACCGCGCTGCGCGGCCGAGACGACGAGCTGGTCGACGGCGCGCAGCTCGCGCAGTGGGAGCAGGTCACCAGCGCCGGGTTCAGGACCGCCGAGCTCGACGGCGGCCACATGTACCTGGCGGACGACCCCGCCGCCCTGCTCGGGCTGATCACGGACGAGCTGTCCGAGGAACGAACGTGACGCTGCGCCTGGCCGGCAAGACGGCCGTCATCACCGGCGCGGCCCGCGGCCTCGGACGCGCCACCGCCCAGGCGTTCGCCCACGAGGGAGCCGACCTCGTGCTGATCGACATCGCGCGCGACCTGCCCGGGGTTCCCTACCCGCTCGGCTCCCCCGGCCAGCTCTGGCACACCGAGGAGCTCTGCCGGAAGGCCGGCGTCGCGGTACTGGTCAAGGAGGCCGACGTACGGGACCTGCGCGAGATCGAGGACGCGGTGGCCCTGGCGGTCGACCGGTTCGGCGCCGTGGACGTGCTCGTCAACAACGCGGGCATCGCCGCGCCGTCCGGCAAGGTGACGCACGAGATCGACGAGGACGAGTGGCGGCTGATGCTCGACGTTGACCTCTCGGGCGCCTGGCGGGCCATCCGGGCGGTCGGCAGGCTCATGTGCGAGCGCGGCTCGGGCAGCATCGTCAACGTCGCGTCCACCGCCGGGCTGGTGGGCTACCGGCATTTCGCCGGCTATGTCGCCGCCAAACACGGTCTCATCGGGCTGACGAAGGCGGCGGCGCTCGACTACGCCCCGCGCCAGGTGCGGGTCAACGCGCTGTGCCCCGGCTCGGTCAGGGACGATCCGCAGGTGGAGGGCCGGATGCTGGCGGAGATCGCCCGCTCGCTCGACGTGCCCGTGGGCGCGCACGAGGAGGCGTTCCTGCAGGCCCAGCCGTCCAACGCGCTTATCGAGCCCGACGCCGTCGCCTCCGCCGCCGTGTGGCTGGCCTCCGACGAGTCCCGCCAGGTCACCGGCAGCGTGCTCACCGTCGACGGAGGCTTCACCACCCGCTGACGCCTTCGCCGACCGGCCCCGCCGGCCACCCGAACCCACTGGAGATCACTCTGTGTACCGCACCGTTGACACGCTGATCCCCGCCGCCGTCACGCCGTCCGGGCACTGCCACGCCCGGCGGACCAGGCTTCCCGGCGGCGCCGACGCCGCCCGGATGGCGCGGATCCTCGACCACGCCGCCCGCCACTGGTGGGGCGAGCCCGCCCGCCTGTGGACGGAACGGGTGCCCGCCGCCGCCGGTTCCGCGCAGGCCGCGCGGGCGCTCGACGCCGAGCTGCTCAGGCCGGCGCGCGGGCTGCGGGCCGTGCTGCTCGAGTACGCGGACGGGCCGGCCGACCTGGTGCTCGTCGCGCACCGGGCATGGCTGGACGCGACGTCGCTGCGGATGGTGGCCGAGGTGCTCACGGAGCGGGTCCCGTACAGACGGTTCCACGCCGGCCGGCCGCAGGCGGCCGCGCCGGACGACGAGCTGGTCAAGCGGTGGCGGGAGGCCGACTACTCCGGGGCCGTCGAATGGGCCTCGGGGGATGTCGCGGCGGGTGAGCGTACCGGGGTGGTGAGCGTGCCGGTGCGGGACTCGCCGCACCTGGCCGCCCGGATGGCGGTGGCGGCCGCGCTGGTCCTGGGACGGTACGAGGACCAGCGCTGCCCCGTGATCGGCGCGGTGACCGAGCCGCCCGCGCGGCCGGAGGAGGCGCTGGGGGCGTTCGACGCCGGGACGCTGCTGACGGTGGACCTCTCGGGCGCCTCCACGACCGGCGAGCTGGTGGCCGGGAGCGCCCGCGTCCTCGCAGGCGACGGCGGCTGGTGCGACGCCCGCCGGTACGCCCGGCTCTGCGCGGATGCGGGTGGCCGGGTCCTCGCGGGGCTGCTGGCCACCGCCACGGACGAGGAGGTTCCCTGCCAGACGGCCCTCTTCCCGCTCACCCTCGTACCCCGCCGCGACCACGACGGCTCCTTCCTCCTCGACGTACGGCACCGGCTGGCAGACGTGGACGGCGAGTCGGCGCGGCGGTTCGCCGTCCACGTCGCCCGCGCGTACGAGCGGCTGGCCGGCGATGACGACCTGGTCCCCGCCGACGTCGACCTGCTGGACGAGCGCAGGCGCCGCCACGTGGTCGGCCTCGGCCGCCCGGCCACGTCCCTCGGACGGCGGCCTGAGCGGATCGACGAGATCGTCGCCGCCCGTGCCGCCGAACAGCCCCAGGCCGTCGCCGTCACCGGCGGGGACCGCTCGCTCACCTACGCCGAACTCGACGCGCTCGCCGGCCGCCGCGCCGCCGCCCTGCGCGGGATGGGCGTGCGGGCGGGCGACCGGGTGGGACTCTGCCTGGACCGCACGCCCGACCTGGTGACCACCATGCTGGCCGTGCTGAAGGCCGGGGCCGTCTACGTGCCGATGGACCCCGCCTATCCGGCGGAGCGGCTGGCGTACACGGCCGGGGACGCCGCGCTGCGCGTGGTCGTCGCCGACCGTGACTTCCCCGCCGGCGACGGGCTGAGCGTCGTCTCCCCCGAAGGGCTCGCCGCCTCCGACGGCGGCGGCGTTCCGGAGAGCGGCGGTCCCGACGGCGCCGCGTACGTCATCTACACCTCCGGCTCGACCGGCCGCCCCAAGGGGGTCGTGGTGCCGCACAGGAACGTCGTCGCCCTCCTGACGGCCACGCAGGACGATTTCGGGCTCGGTCCCGGCGACACCTGGTCGAACTTCCACTCCAGCGCCTTCGACTTCTCCGTCTGGGAGATCTGGGGGCCGCTGCTCACCGGCGGCCGGCTGGTCCTGGTGCCGTACTGGGTGTCCAGGTCGCCCGAGGAGTTCCACGAGCTGCTGGTGCGCGAGCGGGTCACCGTGCTCAGCCAGACGCCGTCGGCGTTCGCCCAGCTCATGGAGGCCGACCGGCTCCGGGACGAACGGCTCGCCGTCCGGCTGACGGTGTTCGGCGGCGAAACGCTCGACGTCCGCCCGCTGCTGGGCTGGTTCGACCGGTATCCGGGCTGCCGCCTGGTCAACATGTACGGCATCACCGAGACCACGGTCCACGTGACCGCACAGACCGTGACCCGCGGCGACGCCATCGCGGGGTCCCGGTCGGTGGGACGCCCGCTGCCCGGCTGGCACGTGTACGTCCTCGACGAGCGGGGCCGTCCCGTTCCCGTCGGCGCGCCCGGCGAGATCCACGTCGGCGGGACGGGGGTGGCCACGGAATACCTGGGCCGCCCGGAGCTGACGGCCGAGCGTTTCGTGCCGGACCCGTTCGCCGGGGGCCGCATGTACCGCAGCGGCGACCGCGGCCGTCTGCGGCCCGACGGGCGGCTCGAACACCTGGGCCGGCTGGACACCCAGGTCAAGGTACGCGGCTTCCGCATCGAGCTGGACGAGATCCGCAACGTCCTCCTCGACGACCCCGCGGTCACCTCGGCCGCCGTCGTCCTCCGCGACGGCCGCCCGGACGCGCCCGGACGGACGGACACGGCCGGGCACGCGACCGGGGGTGGACCCGCGGCCGACGGTGGGCGCGAGGCCGGAGGCGAGCAGGCGGTCGATCATGCGCTGGCGCGGCTGGACGCGTACGTGACCCCGGCCGACGTCGACCCCGCCGAGGTGCGCCGGCGCGCGGCCAAGGTGCTGCCCGACCACATGATGCCCGCCACCGTCACGGCGCTGCCCGCGCTGCCGCTCAC
>NZ_JAAAHR010000100.1:0-34282 GCF_009908215.1 Nonomuraea sp. K271
GCCTCCTCCCCGGCGGAGTGCCCGTCCCGGGGCCGCCCGGAGTCGTCAACCGGCCGCCGGCCGGCGGCCTCGCTCCTGGCCGCCGGCCGGCTCGCCCGCTCGGCACGGGTCTCCACCCACTCGGTCACCCACCGCGGCGCCGCCTCCTCCGCGGGAACCTCGCCGGCGGACCACAGGAGCAGCAGCCCGAGTGTGTGCTTGCACGGGAACTTACGGCTCGGGCAGCCGCATCGGTAGGCGGGCTCGGTGAGGTCGACACAGGTCAGGTAGAGCTCGGCCCCGCTCCCCTTGCACGCGCCGTGGAGCACCGTGCCCGTCGTGCCGCGCGACGACCACTTCCCAGCCGCCGCCAGCCCTTGGGCCGCCTTCTGGGAGGAGGCGTCGGGGGCCAGAGCGAGCACCTGGTCACGGCTCCACCGTTCGATCACCTGCCGCAGACTAGCCAGCTCGACCGACATTTCGCCCCGAGTCCGGGAGATCTCCGAAAGCACCGGCCGGAAAGGTGCGAACGGACCATCCGGGGCCCGCGCCGGACGGACGGGCCCGCCCCAGCGGCACGCCCTCGCATGGCCATAGGCTTGGCCGGGTGGAGCTAAGGATCTACCCCAGCGGCCCGTCCGTCCAGGTGGCCGACGAGGCCGAGGCGCTGGCCAGCCGGCTCGACGGGCAGCTCGTCCTCGACGGCAACCGCTTCCTGCGCAGGGACGTGACGGGCGCCCCGGTGGCGTTCGTCGAGCGGCCGCCCGTCGCCGAGGCCCTCGACCTGCTTCCCCACCCCGAAGGCGGCTGGTTCAGGGAGACGTGGCGGTCGGCGGTCACGTTCCGGCCGGACGGCTATCCGGGGCCGCGGGCCGGCGCGACCGGCATCTACTTCCTGCTCCAGCCGGGTGAGCGGTCGGTGCCCCACGCGGTGAGGTCGGACGAGGTGTGGTTGTGGCACCGCGGCGGGCCGCTGAGCCTGACCATCGGGGACGACACGGTCACGCTCGGGCCCGACGTCGAACGCGGCGAGGTGCCGCAGGCCGTCGTGCCCGGTGGGGTGTGGCAGTCGGCGCGGCCCGCGGGCGACGAACCGGTGCTGGTGAGCTGCATCGTGTCGCCGGGCTTCGACTTCGCCGACTTCACGGCCTGACCGTCCCGCGCCGGTCGTGATGGCCATGGCTGCCTTTCAGGGGACATTCGCTTCATCCGGGGACCTGCTCGCCAGGGTTGCCGCGCCGGATCGCGGAGCCGGTGCCGCGGCACGCGCGCGGCCGGTAATCCAGTTGACGGACCGGGGCCGGGAACGCTGGTATGGGCCCCGTTCGACACGAGAAAGGTGCCCATGGGCAAGATGCATGCCGAGGAGCTCGACATCGACGCCGGGCTCGTCCGCCGGCTGGTGGCCGGCCAGTTCCCGCAGTGGGCTGGCCTGCCCGTCGAGCCGTTCCCCTCGGGCGGCACGGTCAACGCGATCTTCCGGCTGGGGGACGACCTCGCCGTACGCCTGCCGCGCGTCGCGTGGGGCGTCGACGACGTGGCCAAGGAACACCACTGGCTGCCGAGGCTCGCCCCGCTGCTGCCCGCCGCCATCCCGACGGTGCTCGGCCTGGGCGAGCCCGCCGAGGGTTTCCCCTGGCCGTGGTACGTCTACCGCTGGCTCGACGGCGTCAGCCCCGACCCCGCCCGCCTCGACGACGCCGAGTCGCTGGCGAAGGACCTGGCGGGGTTCGTGGCCGCGTTCCGTCGCGTCGGCCTGCCCGACGGGCCGGTCGCCTACCGGCAGGGTCCGCTGTCGGCGGTGGACGCCCACACGCGGGCCGCGATCGGCGAGCTGGAGGGGATGATCGACACCGGGGCGGCGACCGCGGCGTGGGAGGAGGCGCTGCGGGCTCCCGGGTGGACGGGCCCGCCCGTGTGGGTGCACTCCGATCTGATGCCCGCCAACTTGCTGGTCGCAGACGGCCGGCTCACCGCGGTGATCGACTTCGCGACCGCAGGCGTGGGCGACCCCGCCTGCGACCTGATCCCGGCCTGGAACCTGCTGCCGCCCGCCGCCCGGCGGACCTTCCGCGACGCGGTGGAAGCCGACGACGCGATGTGGGCCCGCGGGCGCGGCTGGGCGTTGTCGATGGCGCTGATCCAGCTCCCCTACTACACCCGCACCAATCCCTCGATCGCCGCCAACGCGCGGCACGTGATCGACGCCGTGCTGAACAGCTGACAACCGGGGGTCTTCTTGGGTTTTTTCCGGCGAGATGATTGTCTGTCCGGAGGAACTATGAGGAGGGCACCGGTGAGCCGTCAGATCGTTTCCGTGGTCGGTGGCAAGGAAGCCGCCGCCGCCGGCACGTACACATCGCTGAACCCCGCCCGCACGGGCGAGGTCGTGGCCCGGGTCGGGCTGGCCGACGCGGGCACGTTCGCCGCCGCCTGCCGCACCGCCAAGGAGGCCCAGCGCGAGTGGGCCAGGGTGCCGGCTCCCGTGCGCGGCCGCGTGGTCGCCTCCATCGGGCGGCTGGTGGAGGCGAACGCCGAGCGGCTGGCGCGGCTGGTGACCGAGGAGATCGGCAAGCCGTACGCCGAGGCGCTGGGCGAGGTCCGCGAGATCGTCGACACGTGCGACTTCTTCCTCGGGGAAGGGCGCAGGTTGTACGGCCAGACGGTCCCGTCGGAGATGCCCGACAAGAATTTGTTCACCTTCCGCAACCCGATCGGCGTGGCGGCGGTCGTCACCGCGGGCAACTTCCCGGTCGCCGTGCCTTCGTGGTATCTGGTGCCGGCCCTGCTCTGCGGCAACGCCGTGGTCTGGAAGCCCGCCGAGTACGCCGCCGCCTCCGCGGAGGCCATGTTCCGGCTGTTCACGGCCGCGGGCCTGCCCGACGGCGTGCTGAACATCGTGTTCGCCGACGGCGCCGGCACCTTCGACGGACTGGAGCTGGCCCTAGGTGAGGGCACGGTGCACAAGGTCGGCTTCACCGGCTCCAGCGAGGTGGGCAGGAAGATCGGCGAGCTGGCGGGGCGGCACCTGCAGTCGGCCTGCCTGGAGCTGGGCGGCAAGAACCCCATGGTGATCATGCCGGACGCCGAGCTGGACCTGGCGGTCGAGGGGGCGCTGTTCTCGGGCTTCGGCACGGCGGGCCAGCGGTGCACCAGCCTCGGCACGGTCATCGTGCACGAGAGCGTGCACGACGAGTTCGTCGAGCGGTTCGCGCGGGCGCTGAACGCGGCCGCGATCGGCGACCCGGCGGGCGACGTTCTGGCGGGCCCGCTGCTCGACCAGAAGTTCGCCGACCGGTACGAGGAGTACCTGACCTGGCTCCAGCCCCACCACCAGGTCGTGTCAGGAAATGTCGGGCGGATCACGAAGGACAACCCGCGCGGCGGCTTCGACGGCGGCGAGGGCCTCTACTACCACCCGGTCATCGTCGACGGCATCCAGCCGGGTGACCGGTTGTTCCTGGAGGAGACGTTCGGCCCGATCGTGGGCGTGACCTCGTTCGCCACGCTCGACGAGGCCATCGAGCTCGCCAACCTCCCCGGCTACGGCCTGTCGAGCTCCATCTACACCACGAACGCCAAGCACGCCTTCCGTTTCCGCGAGGGCATCTCGGCCGGCATGGTCAGCGTCAACAACTCGACGTCCGGCGCGGAGGCGCACCTGCCGTTCGGCGGCAACGGCAAGTCCGGCAACGGCAGCCGCCAGTCGGGCATGTGGGTGCTCGACCAGTTCACCCGCTGGCAGTCCATGAACTGGGACCATTCGGGCAAGCTGCAGAAGGCTCAGATGGACGTCGCGGAGATCGAGCCGGACCTGGACTTTCGCCTGCCATGAATGCGCACGGGGGCTCCCCCGCGAGGAGCCCCCGGTCACGCGCGCGAGGTCAGACCTGGCCGGCCTTCTCCAGGGCGGCGCAGCAGGTGCCCACCAGCAGGCGGGTGACCACGTACGGGTCGATGTTGGCGTTGGGGCGGCGGTCCTCGATGTACCCCTTCTTGTCCACCTCGACCTGCCACGGGATGCGGACGGACGCGCCGCGGTCGGAGACGCCATAGGTGTACTTGTTCCACGGGGCGGTCTCGTGGTGGCCGGTCAGGCGCAGCTCGATGTCGGCCCCGTACTCGGCGACGTGCTCCATCGGCTTGTCGCCCTCGCCGAGCGCCTCGCAGGCGGTGATGATGGCGTCGTAGCCCTCGCGCATGGCGCGGGTGGAGAAGTTGGTGTGCGCGCCGGCGCCGTTCCAGTCGCCGCGGGCGGGCTTGGCGTCGAGCGTGGCCTCCACGCCGAACTCCTCGGCCGTCCGGTAGAGCAGGTAACGGGCGACCCACAGGTGGTCGGCGACCTCGACCGGACCCGCCGGGCCGACCTGGAACTCCCACTGGCCGGGCATGACCTCGGCGTTGATCCCGGAGATCTTCAGGCCGGCGGCGAGGCAGCGGTCGAGGTGGAGCTCCACGATGTCGCGGCCGAACACGGCCTCGGCGCCGACACCGCAGTAGTAGTGCCCCTGCGGCGCGGGGAAGCCGCCCTCGGGGAAGCCGAGCGGGCGGCTGCCCTTGAAGAAGGTGTACTCCTGCTCGATGCCGAACCAGGAGTCCTGCTCGGCGTACTGCTCGGCGACCGGGCGGAGCAGGGCGCGGGTGTTGCTCGCGTGGGGCTCGCCGTCGGTCTCCTCGACCTCGCACAACACGAGGACGTTGCCGCCGCCGCGGATCGGGTCGGGGCAGGTGAACACCGGGCGCAGCACGCGGTCGGACGCGTGCCCCTTGGCCTGGTTGGTGCTGGAGCCGTCGAAGCCCCAGACCGGAGGCTCGACCCCGTCGGAAAGGATCTTCGTCTTCGAGCGCAGCAGAGCCGTGGGCTCGGTGCCGTCGATCCAGATGTACTCAGCCTTGTAGCTCACGGCGGTCCTTTCGGGGTTCTTTCAGCCACGCCGAGTCTTACGGACGGCCGTTTCCCGATTTTTGCCCGTATGTGAACGCCGTGTTAATCACCGCAGGTCATCAGCTCTCCCGCACGGTGCCGTCGGCCTCCACCGTCAGGACGACGTTCGGGCCGCCTTCCCCGCATTCAGGGCCGTTCGGGAAACGACCCTTCGGGGTGACCGTGAGCGTGTGCTCGGCCACCGGCTCTGACCCCCTGAGCGTCAGCCGCACCTCCACCGGCTGTTTCGGCAACCCCGGCACCGTGGCGAAACCGACCTTGTCGTCCGTGGGGACCGCGGTCGCCTCGCAGGTGTCGCCATCGCAACCGCCCTCTCCCGTCTCCTGGGACACGCGGAGCTCGGCACGGGCAGGCTTGCACGCGCCGTCCCAGCACACCTGCATCTCGGCGGTCTCCGCCGAGGCGGCGATCGGCGCCTTCACCCGTACCGACACGCCGACCGGGGTGCCTATCGCCGTGCACTCGCTCCCGTCCGAACATCCGCTCAGCGCGACGGCGAACAGGGCGGCGATGAGAGCGAGTCGATGCACATCCCTAGAACGTCGGCGGGCCCGCGCCGGTTCGACGCCCCGCACGCCGCTTTCCTACGCGGATGGCGCGAAGGCGGCGAGCTCGGCGGGAGTGCTCCGCTCCAGGATCGACCGCGCCAGGAGGTCGCCCGTGTATGGCGCCATCGTCAGCCCCACCGCCCCGAACCCGGTCACGACGTGCAGACCCGGCACGCCCGGCAGCGCGCCCACTGCCGGAAGCGCGCCGTCGGCGAGCGGCCGCAGCCCCACCCGGGTCTCGATGAGCGTGGCGTCGGCCAGACCGGGCGCGATCCCGAGCGCGTCGGACAGCACCTGCCGCTGTCCCTCGGCCGTCACACGCGCGTCGAAGCCGCTGCCTGTCTCGCGCGTCGCGCCAGCCGCGACCCGCGAATCGTCGAACGCGACCAGGTAGTGGTGCGACAGCGGGTTGACCGACGGCCAGCCGCTCGTGTCGACGCCGTCCAGCCGCAGGTGGGTGATCTGGCCGCGCTGCGGCTCGACGGCCAGGCGCGTGCCGAACGGCGCGAGCAGGTCGTTGGCCCAGGCTCCCGACGCCACCACGACGTCGTCGGCCTCCAGCGTGCCGGAGCCCGCCTCGACAAGGGGAGCGCCGTGCGGGCGCGGCCGCAGCACCGCCTTCTCCCGCACGTGGACCGCGCCGTGGTGCTCCGCTCCCGCGAGGAGCGCGTCGCGCAGGGTGCGCCCGTCCACCCGGCCGCCGCCCGAGACGAACACGCCCTCCAGGTCGCGGGCCAGCACCGGGCACAGCGCGCGCACGTCGTCGTTGCCGATGCGCCGCACGTCGCCCACGGCTCCGCCCGCCGTGCGGGCGCGCGCCTCGACGCGGGCCTGCGCCTCGGCCAGCCGCGCCGGGTCCGCGCTGACGATGAGCGCGCCCACCCGACGGTAGTCGGTACGCTCGACGCCCGCCTCGGCGAGCAGCTCGATGAGCCGAGGATAGAAGACCGCGCCCGCCGCGTACAGGTCGTAGAGGGGGCCGTCGGCGGAGGAGGCCCAGGGCGAGATGATGCCCGCGCTCGCGGCCGTCGCCTGCCCGGCGAGCGCGGCGTCCACGACCGTGACGGCCGCGCCGCGGCGGGCGAGGGCGAAGGCGGCGCTCACGCCCGCGATGCCGCTGCCGATGACGATCACACGGTGCTGGGACACGACGTCCTTTCCGTTGTCTTTGCCGGCGGGCTTTTCGTCAGCTTATCGGCGGCGCGATCGGGTAGCTCTTGCCAGGTTACGAGTCCCGCCCCCCGAGTCGCTCTCGCGACGGCCCGCAGAGAGGGAGCCCGGAGTGGACGTACCCACCGCGGTGTGGTGGCTGACGATCCTTGTGATCGCCGGCCTGCTGCTGTTCGACTTCGTCTTCCACGTACGCAAAGCGCACATCCCCACCCTGCGCGAGGCGACCTTCTGGTCGGCCCTGTACGTCGGCATCGCCCTGCTGTTCGGCGTGGGCGTGTGGATCTTCGGCGGTTCCGACCCCGGAGCGGAGTATTTCGCCGGCTACGTCACGGAGAAGGCGCTGTCGGTCGACAACCTGTTCGTCTTCCTCGTCATCCTGTCCGGCTTCAAGGTGCCGCGGGCGGGCCAGCAGAAGGTGCTGCTGTTCGGCATCGTGTTCTCGCTGATCGCGCGGAGCGGCTTCATCTGGCTCGGGGCGACGCTGATCGACCGGTTCGCCTGGGTGTTCTACGTGTTCGGCCTCATCCTGCTGCTCACGGCGGGCAACCTGCTCAAGCCCGAGGGCGAGGAGAGTCACGCCTCCGACAACGTCATGGTCCGCCTGGCCCGCAGGTGGCTGCCGGCGTCGGACACGTACGAGGGCGACAGGTTGTTCACCGTCGAGAACGGCCGGCGGGTGATGACGCCGATGATGCTCGTCATGGCCGCCCTCGCCGGCACCGACATCCTCTTCGCCCTCGACTCCATCCCGGCGATCTTCGGCCTGACCCAGAACGTCTACATCGTCTTCACCGCCACCGCGTTCTCCCTGATGGGGCTCAGGCAGCTCTACTTCCTCCTCGACGGCCTGCTCGACCGGCTGATCTACCTGTCGTACGGGCTGGCCGTCATCCTCGCCTTCATCGGCGTGAAGCTGATCCTGCACGCCCTGCACGAGAACAACGTGCCGTTCGTCAACGACGGCGAGCCGGTGCCGGTCGTCGAGATCGGCACCGGGGTGTCCCTGCTGGTGATCATCGGCGTGCTGATCGTGACCGTGGTGGCCTCCCTCGTCAGCGGACGCGGGCGGGCGCAGAACGCGGTTTCCGCCGCGCGGCGGCACGCGCAGGAGTATCTGGAGGTGGAGCGCGACCCGGAGGTGCGCGAGCACCTCTACCAGCGGCTGCTCCACGAGGAGGCGCAGCTCAGGAGCCTGCCGGAGAAGCACAAGCGGTGGGTACGCGAGGAGGAGAGCCTCATGACGCTCCTGCGCCGCGCTCACGAGGAGCACGACCGAGCCTGACCCCTCCCGCGCGGTGCAACGTTCATGCAACCCCCATTGGCTCAACTCAAGAGGTAGCGAAAGATGTGAGAATCCCTTGCGACCACCGGGAGCGCGCGATGACAGACCCCGCCATGGAGACCGTCGACTCCTTCGGCATGATGGCCGAGCGCCAGTTCGCCGAGGTGTGGTCGAGGACGGCCCTGTCGGACAGGGAACGTCGCCTGCTCCTTCTCGGACTTTCGGTCGGGCAGGGGCTGGACACGATGACGGACGTCCAGCTCGACGCCGCGCTGCGTACGGGCGACCTCACCGAGCCTGAGCTGCGTGAGGTGGTGATCTTTCTCACCCACTACGCCGGGTGGATCCGGGGCGCCAGGCTGAACGGCCAGGTGGAGGAGCTGATCGAGCAGGTGAGGGACAACCCGGCCGGCGACCCGCCAGGGTGCGGCGGTCAGGCGGGGTCGATCCTGTAGAGAGGGCCCTGCAGGCTGAGAGCGTAGACCTCGCCGTCGTGCCCCTCGCCGAACGACGACAGCTGCTCGACCTCGCCGACCTCCGCCGCCTCGCCGGGCGTGCCGGCGGGGGCGGCCTTGATCCAGCCGGCGCAGAAGTCGCCGTACAGGAAGTGTCCCCGCAGCCAGGGGATCTTCTTGCCGCGGTAGACGGGCCCGGCGATCACCGAGCAGTTGCCGTCCTCGCCCAGCGGGTAGACGATCACCGGTTCGGTCAGGTCGTCGCCTTTGCCGCCGTGGAAACGTTCCTTGCCCTCGCGCAGGCTCCAGCCGTAGTTCTCGCCGCCCTTGGAGCCGGCCGGCTGGTGGTCGACCTCCTCCCACTCGTTCTGGCCGACGTCGCCGATCCACAGGTCGCCGGTCTCGCGGTCGAAGGCGAACCGCCAGGGGTTGCGCAGCCCGTACGCCCAGATCTCGCCCTTCGCGCCCTTCCTGCCGGCGAAAGGGTTGTCCTTGGGGATCGTGTACGGGTCTCCGCGCGGATCGATGCGCAGGATCTTGCCGAGCAGCGTGCCGAGCTTCTGGCCGTTGCCGAGGGGGTCGCCCGCGCCACCGCCGTCGCCGAGCGCGATGTAGAGGTGGCCGTCGGGCCCGAAGGCGAGCTGGCCGCCGTTGTGGTTGGCGAACGGCTGCTCCTGGGTGAGCACGTCGCGTCTGGCCGTCGCCTTGGAACCGTCGTAGGCCCATTCGGTGACGTGGGTGCCGCCCTGGGCGTCGGTCCAGTCGAGGTAGACCCACCGCCCGCTGGGATGGAACGCCACGCCGAGCAGCCCTTGCTCGTTGCCGCTGCTCACCTCGCCGGACAGGTCGATCACCGTGTCGCCGGCGGAGGTGCGCAGCCTGCCGCTCTGCTCGGCGACGTAGAGGCGGTCGTCGCCCTCGCGCACGGCGAACGCGACGGGTTTGTCGAACTCGCCGATCTTCGCGAACCGCAGCCTGCCGCGCTCGGCCGGCGTGTCGCTCGCGGTCGCCGACGGGGTCGGGGTGCCGGTGGAAGTCGGGCGGGCCGTTGCTGCGGAGGGGCCGGGCGAGGCGGCCTCGCCCGAGCACGCGGTGAGGGCCACGACAAGGAGCACGGCCATGAGGGGGCGCACGCCGTCATCCTGTCATGAACGTTAGTGTTCAGGCATGCCTACCGCATTGATCACGGGCGCGACGGCCGGCATCGGCGCCGCCTTCGCCAGGCGCCTGGCCGCCGACGCCTTCTCACTCGTCCTCGTCGCCCGCGACGAGCTGCGGCTCGCCAGGACCGCCGAGCAGCTCCGGCTCCGCTACGGCGTCGAGGTAGAGGTGCTGGCCGCCGACCTGGCGAGCGACGAAGGGATCGCGAGGGTGGAGTCCCGGCTGCGCGACGGGGTGGACCTGCTCGTGAACAACGCGGGGTTCGGCAACGCCGGCAGCTTCCCCGAGGCGCCGGTCGCGGACGAGCTGCGCATGCTCAAGGTGCACTGCGAGGCGGTCCTGCGGCTGACGCTGGCCGCACTGCCCGCGATGCGGAAGCGCGGCAGGGGCGCGATCGTCAACGTGGCGTCCGCGGCGGCGTTCTTCACCCGCGGCACCTACGGCGCCTCCAAGGCGTGGGTGGTCAGCTTCAGCGAGGCGGCGGCGCACATGGTGGGCCACCCGCGCATCAGGATCATGGCGTTGTGTCCCGGTTTCGTGCGGACCGAGTTTCACCAGCGCGCCGGGATGGACTCTTCGGGCATCCCCGGGCCGCTGTGGCTGAAGGCCGACGACGTGGTCCGCGGGGCGATGCGCGACCTGGCGCTGAGCAAGAGCGTGTCGATCCCGAGCCTGCGCTACAAGGTCGTCGTCGCGGTCGGCCGGCTGGTGCCGCGCAGGGTGCAGGCCATGGTGTCGGCCAGGATCGGCCGCTGACCCCAGCCAAGCCGACCCGGGCCAGAAGGGCGGGCCGAAAGGGCGGGCCCCCACCGCGGGAGGGGGTCGCGGTGGGGGCCCGGACGGCCGTGAGCGGGCTCACGGCCGGGAATCGGAGACTGAGGGAGACTCAGCGGTTGGCCTCGTGGCCGATGGCCAGGCCGGAGGCCGTGTCGAAGAAGTGCAGGTTGTGCGTGTCGACGACCAGGTCGAGGTTCTGGCCGGAGCGCGCGTGGCTGCGGGCGTTGACGCGCGCAGTCCACAGGGACTTGTCGCCCACGAGCGGCAGCGTCGCCTCCTCGTCCTCACCGGAGTCGGCGGCGGCCACTGTGTCCTTGTGCTCGACCGGCGGGGCGTCGATGAGGAACAGCACGTTGATCTCGGAGCCCAGCTCCTCGGTGACCTCCACCTTGACCGGCAGCGTGGCCCAGCCGTCGGCGTGGCTGCCGGCCGAGCCGGAGTCCTCGAAGTCGGACGGGCGGATGCCCAGGATGATCTTCTTGCCGATGTACTGGTCGAGGCCGGGCTTGTCGGTGAAGGTCGACTCGGGGATCGACAGCTTGACGTCGGCGAAGGCGACCGCGGCGCCGTCGTCGCCGCGGACGAGCTCGGCGGTGACGAAGTTCATCGCGGGCGATCCCATGAACCCGGCCACGAACAGGTTCACCGGGTTGTCGAACAGGTTCTGCGGGGTGTCGACCTGCTGGAGAATGCCGTCGCGCAGCACGCAGACCCGATCGCCGAGGGTCATGGCTTCGACCTGGTCGTGGGTGACGTACACCGTGGTGACGCCGAGGCGCTCGTGCAGCGTGTTGAGCGAGGCGCGCATGGAGACGCGGAGCTTGGCGTCGAGGTTGGACAGCGGCTCGTCCATGAGGAAGGCCTGCGGCTCACGCACGATGGCGCGGCCCATCGCGACCCGCTGGCGCTGACCACCGGACAGGGCGGCCGGCTTGCGCTTGAGGTAGGGCTCGAGGCCGAGCATCTTGGCCGCCTCGCCGACGCGCTTCTGGATCTCGGGCTTCGGCATCTTGCGCAGCTTGAGGCCGAAGGCGAGGTTCTCCTCGACCGTCATGTGCGGGTAGAGCGCGTAGTTCTGGAAGACCATCGCGATGTCGCGGTCCTTGGGCGGGAGGTGGTTGACGACCTTCTCGCCGATCGAGATCTCGCCGCCGCTGATGTCCTCCAGGCCTGCGATCATCCGGAGCGCGGTCGACTTACCGCAACCGGACGGACCGACCAGCACCATGAACTCACCATCCCTGATCTCAAGGTTGAGCCCGTTCACGGCCTTCACGCCACCGGCGTAGATCTTGTCGACGTTCGTCAGAACGATGGATGCCATGACATTCCTTCGCGCTCCAGGGCTGTGGCCCGGATGTTGGTTCCGTGTGCCCACTCGGGTGGATACGTTTTCAAGCATCTCACCCGAAACGGACATCGGTGTCAAGGGTTACAGCGTGACCAGCCGTTGTCGGCATGCCGCCCTTCCCGATTCCTGGAAACCATGATGGAATCGTTTCCATGGGCAGGCGGGCGACGATCAAGGATGTGGCCGAGGCGGCCGGCGTGGGCGTCGCGACCGTCTCCCGGGTGTTGTCGGGTGGCTCGGCGAGCGCCGCCGCGCGGGAGCGCGTCCTGGCCGCCGCCGCCCAGCTCGACTACCGTCCCAGCGCGCTCGGCCGCAACCTGCGCCAGCGCCGCACGGGCGGCATGGGCCTGCTCGTCCCCGACCTGACCGACACCTTCTACGGGCAGTTGGCGGAGGGCGTGCTGGCCTGCGCCCGCTCGGCGGGCGAGCCCGTGGTGCTGGGCTCGACGGGCGGCGACCCCGAGCAGGAGGCCGACCTGATCGGCATGCTCATCGAACAGAGCGTAGACCGCCTGATAGCGGTCCCGTCGGGAGACGCGGAAACGTGGACACCGGCGATGCGAGCGGGCATGACCGTGATCTTCGCCGACCGGCTGCCCTCCCAGGCCTCCCCCGACGGCACCGGGCCGTCCGCCGTGGGCGACCTCATGACCCTCGACGGCCTGCCGCCCGCTCCCCCGGCCCGGCAGCTCGACGTGCCGGCCGTGGTGGCCGACGACCGGGCGGGCATCCGTACGGCCGTCCGCTACCTGCGGGGCCTCGGCCACAAGCGCATCGCCTTCCTCGGCGGACCCGGCCACGACGGCCGCGCCGACGCCTTCAGGGCCGCCGTCGGCGAGCCGGTGGACGAGGAGCTGATCGTGTTCGGCACCGGCAGCCGCGACTCCGCGTACGCCGCCGCCTCCGGCCTCTTCCAGAGCCGCCCCGACCTGTCCGCCGTGGTGGCGGGGGGCAACGTGCTCGGGGAGGCAGCCGTGCTGGCCGCCAGGGAGCTCGACCTGAGGGTGCCGAAGGACGTGTCACTCGTCATGTACGACGACGTGCCCTGGGCGGAGTTGTGCTCGCCGCCTCTCACGGTGATCGCGCAGCCGGGGCGCGACATGGGCTACCGGGCGGCGGAGCTCGTGCTGCGCGCGGGCACCAGGAGGGCGCGGAGCGTGGTGCTGCCGACGGAGCTCATCGTCAGGGGCAGTTGCGGCCCCCGCCGCTGACCGGGCTCGCGCGCTACGCGGGCAGGCCCGCGTAGCGCCGGGGCAGGATCATCACCGGGTTGTCGTCGAGGACGACCTCCGGCGGGCCGAACCGCGCGGCCACCTCCTGGATCTCCGGCTCGTCGAGCAGCAGCAGCCGCCCCTGCTCGATGAAGAGCTCGCCGTCCACCGTGACGGTGGGCCGGTCCATCTGGCAGTCGCAGTGCGCGAAGCCGGGGCCGGTGGTGACGGGCTCGCCGCCGGTCAGGCCGTCGATGCCGCAGTAGAAGGCTCCGGCGTGCTTCTCCCGCTCGAACTGGGTGCCCCCGGCGATCCGCACCTTCGGGTTCAGCCCGATCAGGCCGTGGCGCATGTAGAAGCCCTCGGGCGCGTAGCGCCGCAGCCGCTCGGCCCCCGACCCGCCCTCGATCTTGCGGACCAGGTTGCCTTCGAGGGTGAGGCGCACGGGCTCCTCGGGCACGCCGGTGACCGTGCTGTCCTCGATCGTGATCACGCCTTCGGTGTCGGCGGGCCAGAAGTTCGCGCCGCCGTACGGGAAGGGCCGCCAGTCGCCGGGCCGCAACGCGCCCGGGTCGGGGTCGAAGGTCAGGCCGGAGAACGTCACGTCGGTCCCCGGCCCGGACGTCACCCGGATCCGCCCGGCGCCCGACAACTGCCGCAGCGCCCGGCGCAGCAGCGCGTAGAACACCTCTGCGGGCAGCCGGCCGCCGGTGAGCAGCGCGCCGGCCGTGGCGGTCATGTGCAGCGACAGGAAGCGAGCGGAGCGGGACTTGATCTGGTCGAAGAACAGCGGCGCGGTGTGCACCTCGCCCCACCAGGTGCCGCTGATCACGACGTCGGCCTCGTGGAAGGCGGCCGTCTCGATCTGCAGCGGCGCGTCCCTGTCCCAGCCGCCGGCGCTGAACGGCGCGACGGACAGGATGCGCACGTCGGCCCCGCGGAAGGCCGCTCCGGCGGCGATGGCCTGCACGACGACGGGGTCGACGGTGTGCTCCATGAGCAGCAGCACCCGTTCGCCGGGGACCAGCCTGACGTATTCGCACAGGTTGCGCACGCCGGGCATCAACTCGACGATCGAGTACGGGGCCGCGGCCGGTTCGGACACGTAGCTGGAGGGCGATCCTGCGTACGGATTGATCGTCATCGCGAAACTCCCTGCGGAACATCAGGCCGGCTCACCCGATTACCTACCGCAGCCATGCGAACACTACACGTGTATTCGGACTTTTCATCTCGAATGACACATGCGATGACGTCCTGCCTGGCCGGCTCCCCGGCGGGCGCCTACAGCAGCTTCTCGACGGCCGAGGCTAGGGCCGGGTCCTCCGGCTCGGTGCGGGGGCGGAAACGGCCGGCGACCGCACCCTCCCGGTCCACCAGGAACTTCTCGAAGTTCCACTGAACGTCGCCCGCCTCGCCATCGGCGTCGGGCGTCCGGGTGAGCTCGGCGTAGAGCGGGTGGCGGCCCGGGCCGTTGACGTCGGCCTTGGCCAGTAGCGGGAAGTCGACGCCGTAGTTCGCCGCGCAGAACTCCCGGATCTCCTCCGCCGTGCCCGGCTCCTGGCCGGCGAACTGGTTGCAGGGCATGCCGATCACCGTGAAGCCGCGCGGGCCGTACTCCTGGTGGAGCTTGACCAGACCGGCGTACTGCGGGGTGAGGCCGCACCGGGAGGCCACGTTGACGATCAGTGCGGCCCTGCCCGCCGTGAGGTCACGGAGCGTAGTGGGGGCGTCGTCGAGGGTGCGGAGCGGAATGTCGCTGATACTCATGGCCCCGACCCTACAGAACGGCGCGGGCGGGGACTTTTCGCCTTCTCGGTTCCTTCGGGCGGACGGACGGCACGCCGCGCCGTCGCCGCGGAGAAGAGCCCCCTCCCACCCCCGGCCCAGGGCCAAACCTCAGGATTGACCGCCTTTTCCGGCAAGCGAACCCCATATGCGCGACGGGGCGGGCAAACCCGGTCCAGCGAGCGGCCCCTTTCTCCGTAACGGTGGCACAAACACCTGTCCACGCCGTGTCGCGACGTATGACCCACGGTTACGCAGCGTAATAGGAATCGTGCTAGAGGACACGTCGCGGCGCACTCCGGGCCGCCCAGCACGATCGGGCGGTGCAACGGAATCCCGGAGGGCCACGCGGACTCTCCACGTCCGAGCCACGGACGCGGACGGCAGTGGGCGCCGCCAGCGCGCCTGTCCGCACGCGACCCGACAGCAAGGACCGAATTGGACAGCAAACGCGCGCTCAGCAGCACTCTCATCTCCGTCACCGCGCTCACCGCGTTCGGTGGCACGCCCGCCCGGGCGGAGTCAGCGCCTCCGATCAAGACCCGGGTCTGGACCACGACAGCGCAACCCAAGATCACACCTGAGAAACCTGCCAGCAGGAACAAGCGGATCGCTCTGGGACACGTCGTCCAGCGGTCGTGGAACCTCAAGGAGTTCCGTTGCCTGGACAACCTGTGGACCAAGGAGAGCAACTGGAACCACCGGGCCCGTAACCGTTCGTCCGGAGCGTACGGCATCCCGCAGGCGCTGCCCGCGGGCAAGATGCGGGGCGCGGGCAGCGACTGGCGGTCCAACCCCGAGACGCAGATCCGGTGGGGCCTGGCATACATCAAGGGGAGGTACGGCCGACCTTGCGGCGCCTGGGGTCACTTCAGATCGCACAACTGGTACTAGAGGCGGGAAGGGCACCCGGGCGCACCGGGTGCCCTGCCTGCGCCGGGCACAGGTCAGGACCCGGTGTGGCAGCGGCGATGCAGCTCGCGGACCTCGTCGGCCAGCTCGGGCACCGGCCCCTCCACCGTCACTCCCGGCGCGACCTCGTTGACCGGCAGCGTACGCACCGGAGGCGGCGGCACGCCCCACTCGCTCAGCCAGCCGGTCAGCTGCCGCGACGACGCGACGTACACGATCCGCCCCAGCCCCACCCAGGCGTGCGCGGCGGCGCACATCGGGCAGTGCTCGCCCGAGGTGTAGACGGTGGCGGCGGCGCGTTCCTCCGGCGTCATGTTCGCCGCCGACCAGCGCGCCAGCTCGAACTCAGGATGGCGGGTGCGATCGCCCGAGGCCACCCGGTTGTGGTCCTCCGCCAGAGCGGCGCCGTCGCCGGAGACGAGCACCGAGCCGAACGGTTCGTCACCCTCCTCGAGCGCCTGCCTGGCCAGCTCGACGCAGCGGCGCAGGTGGGGCAGTTCCGTACTGTCGATCACGCGTCCTCGCAAAGTGGAGCAGCCTAGAGACACATTCCCCAACAGACCACAACAAAAGTGATGCACCGTCGAAGCGTGCATGGTCATTCACGTTTTCCCACGTCAGAAACGTGAACCCCACCTCCAGGCCACAGAAAATCTGTTGATCCGACGTATTAGCCTAGATGGGATGCCTCCCGATACGCACAAACCTCGCCGTCCCCTGCTGTCCTCCAACTCCCTGTGGCGGATGAAGTCCTACCTCCGCCCCTACGTCGCCAGACTGGTCCTCATCTGGCTGGCCGCGCTCGTCGGCATCGGCGCCGGCCTCGCGCTCCCGCTCATCAGCGAGCAGGTCATCGACGGCCCCGTGGCCCACGGTGACTCCTCCGGGCTGCTCCCCCTCGGCCTGCTCGCGATCGGCGTCGGCGTGGTCGAAGCCCTGCTGATCTTTTTCAGGCGGTGGGCCCAGGTCAAACCGGTGCTCGGCCTGGAGACCCGCATCCGCGACGACCTCTACGGGCACCTGCAGCGCCTGCCCATGGGCTTCCACGGCGACTGGCAGTCGGGGCAGCTGTTATCCCGGGCGACCACCGACCTGTCGACGATCCGCCGTTTCCTCGGCTTCGGCATGCTCTTCCTGGTCATGAACATCCTGCAGCTGATCACGGTGACCGTGCTGCTGCTCAACAAGTACTGGCCGCTCGGGCTGCTGGTGCTGGCCTCGTCCGTGCCGATCATCTGGACGTCGTTGCGCTTCGAGAAGCGCTACATCAAGATCTCCCGCCAAGTGCAGGACGAGCAGGGCGACCTCGCCACGCTCGTCGAGGAGTCCGCGCTCGGCATCCGCACCATCAAGGCGTTCGGCCGCCGCCACCACGTCTACGACCGCTACGACGACGCCGCGCTCAAGGTGTACGACACCTCGATGTCCAAGGTGCGCCTGTCGGCCAGGTTCTTCTCCTTCCTGGAGATCATCCCCAACATCACGCTGGCCCTCGTCCTGCTGCTCGGGGCGCTGGCCGTCGGCTCGGGCGAGCTGACGCTGGGCGCGCTCGTCGCGTTCACCACGCTGATGTTGCAGCTCGTGTGGCCGATCGCGAGCCTCGGCTACATCCTCGCCATGGCCCAGGAGGCCATGACGTCCGCCGACCGCCTCATGGAGGTCATGGACACCGTCCCCGCCATCGAGGGCGGCACCGAGACCATCGAGCGGCCCCGGGGCCACCTGCGCTTCGAAGGGGTGGGGTTCCGGTTCCCCGACTCCGACGAGCCGGTGCTGCGCGACGTCTGGCTGGAGGTCAAGCCCGGCGAGACGGTCGCCGTCGTGGGCGCGACCGGGGCGGGCAAGACCACGCTGACCGCGCTGGTGCCCCGCCTGCTCGACCCCACCTCCGGCCGGGTCACGATCGACGGGCAGGACGTACGCGACCTCAAGCTGACGACGCTGCGCCAGGTGGTCGCCACCGCGTTCGAGGAGCCGACGCTGTTCTCGATGAGCGTGCGCGAGAACCTCATGCTCGGCCGGCGCGACGCCACCGAGGACGAGCTCGCCGCCGCCATCCAGACCGCGCAGGCCATGTTCGTCCACGACCTGCCATGGGGCCTCGACACCCGCATCGGCGAGCAGGGCCTGTCGTTGTCCGGCGGGCAGCGGCAGCGGCTCGCCCTGGCCAGGGCGGTGCTGAGCAAACCGCGCATCCTGGTCCTCGACGACACCCTGTCCGCGCTCGACGTCGAGACCGAGGCCCTGGTGGAAGAGGCGCTGCGGCACGTGCTGCGCGAGGCGACCGGCATCGTGGTCGCCCATCGCGCCTCCACCGTGCTGCTGGCCGACAAGGTGGCACTGCTGCGCGACGGCACGATCACGCACGTCGGGCAGCATCACGAGCTGCTTGCCCAGGTGCCCGAATACCGCGAGCTGCTCGCCCAGGACGCCGACTTCGACGGCGCGTCGGAAGGGGCACTGCGATGACCACGACCACCACCCCGCCGCCCCCGCAGAACGCGCCCGGAGCCACGTCCTGGCGCGGCGTCGCCTCCGAGGACCAGGACGAGCTGTCGGAGAAGGTCTCCGTCCTGCTGCGGGCGCGCTCCCGGCGGCTGCTGGGCAACCTGCTGAGGCCGTACCGGAAGAAGATCGCGCTGCTGATCGCGATCATCGTGGTCTCGAACGCGGCCGGCCTCTCGATCCCGTTCCTGGTCTCCGTCGGCATCGACTCCGGCATCCCGCCCCTCCGGCAGGGATCCGGCCCCGCGGTCCTGCTGACCGTGGTCGGGGTGATCCTGGCCGCGGCCGTGACGCAGGCGATCACCCGGCAGGCGTTCCTGCGCCTGTCGGGGCGGATCGGCCAGGGCGTCCTGCTGGAGCTGCGCAGGAGGGTGTTCGACCACTTCCAGCGCCTGTCGCTGAGCTTCCACGAGCAGTACACCTCCGGGCGGGTCATCTCGCGGCTGACCTCCGACATCGAGGCCATCGCCGAACTGCTGCAGTCGGGGTTCGACGCGCTGGTCAAGGCCGTGCTGACCATGGCGGGCACGGCGGTGCTGCTGCTGGTGCTCGACGTGCACCTCGGCCTGGTGGCGCTGGTCCCGCTGCCGTTCCTGCTGCTGTTCACGAAGTGGTTCCGCCGGCAGTCGGCGATCGTCTACCGGCGTACGCGCGAGACGGTGGCGCTGGTGATCGTGCACTTCGTGGAGTCGATGACCGGCATCCGCGCCGTGCAGGCCTTCCGCAGGGAGCCGCGCAACCAGGAGATCTTCGAGCAGCTCAACGACGACTTCCGCGGCGCGAACGCCCGCAGCATGCAGCTCGGCGCCACGTTCATGACGGGCATCAAGCTCATCGGCAACCTGACGATCGGCGGCGTGCTGCTCTACGGCGGCTGGCTGGCGCTGCACGGCGACGTCAAGGTCGGCGTGCTGGCGGCGTTCCTGCTCTACCTGCGCCAGTTCTACGAGCCGATGCAGGAGGTCAGCCAGTTCTACAACACCCTGCAGTCGGCGGGCGCGGCGCTGGAGAAGCTGTCCGGCGTGCTGGAGGAGGAGCCGTCCGTGCCCGAACCGCGCGAGCCCGCGGCGCTGCCGCCGGGCGGAGCGCGCGGCAAGGTGCATTTCGAGGCCGTCAGATTCGCCTACGTCGAGGAGATGCCGATCCTGCCCCGCCTCGACCTGACGATCCCGGCCGGGCAGAGCGTCGCCCTGGTCGGCGCGACGGGCGCGGGCAAGACGACGCTGGCCAAGCTGATCTCCCGCTTCTACGACCCCACCGAGGGCCGCGTGCTGCTCGACGGCGTCGACCTGCGCACGCTGGACGAGCCCACCCTGCGTCAGGCCGTGGTCATGGTCACGCAGGAGAACTTCCTGTTCAGCGGCACGGTCGCCGACAACATCAGGTTCGGCAGCCCCGACGCGACCGACCGGCAGGTGCGCGAGGCCGCCAAGGCGATCGGCGCGCACGAGTTCATCGCGAGCCTGCCCGACGGCTACGACACCGAGGTGGGCAAGCGGGGCGGCCGCATGTCGGCCGGCCAGCGGCAGCTCGTCGCGTTCGCCAGGGCGTTCCTCGCCGACCCGGCCGTGCTCATCCTCGACGAGGCCACCTCCAGCCTCGACGTGCCCAGCGAACGGCTCGTCCAGCGCGCGCTGCGCACGATCCTCTCCGACAGGACGGCGCTGATCATCGCGCACCGGCTGTCGACGGTGGAGATCGCCGACCGGGTGCTGGTGATGGAGCGCGGCGAGGTCGTCGAGGACGGTTCGCCGGCCCGGCTCATCGCCGCCTCCGGCCGCTACGCGGGCCTGCACCAGGCGTGGCTCGACAGCCTGAGCTAGTGGTGCGGGCGTGCCGCCGCTGCGAACGCGGTGTACAGCTCGTACGCGACGAACGCGGCCAGCGGCACGCCCACCGCGATCATCAGCCTGCCGGGCAGGCGCGCGCGATCAGCGGGCGCCATGCCCGGCCGGTCGGCGGGCACGAACACCGGCGGCGGCTCGTCCGGCACGGCCACCAGCTCCGGATGGCGGGCCAGGTGCCCGAAGGGGAACGAGGTCACGTCGTACGCGCCGCAGCCGGGGCAGCGCGCCCCCGACCAGGGCGGCTGCACGCGGACTCCGGCACTGAGCCAGATCTCGGCCGTGTTGCCGTGGGAGTCCGCCAGGTGTCTGACGACGAACTGCTCCTCCCAGACGTACCGGCAGCACAGGCACGCGAACGGCCACATCTCACGGGTGTCGAAACCATCGGGCACCAAGACCACCCCCGGCTGCGGATCGGTGTCGGACCCGAGTGTCCGTCCGGTCCCGTACGCCCTACAAGGCGAGCCTTTGTGACGCCGAACGCTACGGAATGCTCACCAATCGTTACGTAAGGTGTCGATACTTCGGCCGCTGCACCGGGCTGAGCAGCGGTGTCGGGTCGGGCACGCCGGGTTCGGCCGCTGGGATGAGCTCCGGATGGCGTGACAGATAGCCGTCCGGGAACCTGGTGGACTCCTGGCACCCGCAGCGCGGGCAGATCACGCCGGGCCCCGGCGGGAGGGCGGGAAGGCCGTCGCGCAGCCACACCTCCCTGTCGTTGCCGTGACGGTCGTCGACGCGCCTGACCAGATACTGCTCCTCCCAGACATGCCAGCAGCGGCGGCATTCGAAGGGCACGGTCCTGAGTTCTTCGTTCAACGAGGTCACCCCCCTCGCTTTCGAGTGTCCGCCCGTCTCGTGGCGGATCGCAACCCCGGCCTACCTGGCCGTGAGCACGAAGGTCACGGCGCCCGCGACCAGGCTGAGCGTGCCGAGCCAGGCGAAGATCGCGTCCAGCCGGGAGTCCAGGGGCCGGCCGCCGTGCAGGGCGGCCTGCACCCGGCGGAACCGGGCCCTCGTCCTGATCAGCAGCAGGGCGCCACAGAGGGCGGCCAGGGCGAAGCCCGTGGCGGCGAAGAGGGGCAGGTCGTGCCTGGCGGACAGGCCGGCCGCGCCGAGCCCGCCGGTCGCGAGGGCCACGGCCGTGCGCACCCAGGCCAGCCGGGTGCGCTCACTCTGCAGCCCTCGGTCCCAGATCTCCTCGTCAGGCGCCGGCGCGTCCCTCTTCACCCGCGGCCTCAGATGGACAGGACGATGAGGACGAGGGCGATCACGGCCACGGCGGCGACGCCGTAGCCGAAGACGGCCGCGAGCGCGGGGGGAGGCAGCGGCGCCTGCTCGCGCAGGGCGCGCTGGATGTTGCGCCAGCGCGGGTAGGCCAGGCCCGCGGCCAGGGCGGAGAGGGTGACGAGCATGATGGCGAGGGCGGTGCGGATCCAGGGCACGAACATGTCGTCCGGCACCGCCGCCATGGCCACCCCGCCCGCGCTGAGCGCCAGCGCCGTGCTCAGCCAGGTGAGGAAGGTGCGTTCGTTGGCCAAGGTGAAACGCGGGTCGGGTTCCATAAGAAGACGGTAGTTCGTCTACTTTTCCCCTAGAGAAGTCGGGATTGCCCTTTCTGTCCGGAGGCTCAGCCGGTGCAGGCCTGGGCGACCTTCTCCAGATAGGCGGCCGAGTCGGTGCCGACCTTCTGCACCGCGTCGACGGCGTCGTTGGCGTTGTTGACGTTGATGCCGCTCAGGGTCGCGGCCAGGTCGTCGGTGGCCTCCTTGAGCGTCGTGTTGGCGGCCTGGTCGGCCACGTCGTTGAGCTTGGTCGCAGCGTCGTCGAGCGCCTTGTCCATGGCTTGGGGGTCATTGGTCAGCTTGGCGATCTGCGCGCCCAGATCAGTGACGATCTTCGGCGCCTCCAGGCACGCCTGTGCCCTGTCGATGGTGTCGTTGACCCCGCCGCACCCGGCGACGAAGACGCACACGGCGAAAGCGGCAAGGGGCAGGAACCGGCTCTTGAGGTGGCGCATGTTCCCGACCCTACCCAACGAGAGACCACACCGCGTGACCACTGCTTTTCGGATTGTAGAAGCGTCCGAAATCGGCGATCTCGCCTGCGGAAAGACGGGTCACCCGGTGGCGAGGCCTTCGAGCCAGCCGATCAGCAGGCGGTTGACCTCATCGGGACGCTCCTGCTGGATCCAGTGGCCGCAGCCGTCGAGGATGTGGGAGGCGGTCAGGCCCGGCAACGTCCGCGGGAACGCCTTGATGGCGCCGGCCAACCAGGTCGTGGTCGGGTCGAGCGCGCCTCCGACGAACAACGAGGGCTGGGTGACCGCGACGCCGTCCCACGCGGCGAGGTCCTCCCAGTCGCGGTCGACGTTGCGGTAGCGGTTGAGCGCGCCGGTCAGCCCGGTCCGCTCGAACTCGCCCGCGTAGACGTCGAGATCCGCCTCGGTGAGCCAGGACGGCAACCCGCGCTCGGGGAAACGGTCGGAGAGCCGGCCGCCCTCGGGGACGGTGGAGATGCCCGCCGCGGACATCGTGCCGGCCGAGAGCGCCGCGTAGATGCCCGAAAGCCAGCCGCGGACGTCGGGTTCGATCTCCGCCTCGGCCCGCCCGGGCCGCTGGAAGTAGCTGACGTAGAACTCCTCCTCCCCGCCCAGCCGGGCAAAGGTGTCGGTGGGCCGTCCGGGCCCGCGCGGCGAGTACGGGACGCTGAACAGGGCCACCGCGGTGAACAGGTCCGGCCTGAGCAGCGCGCTGTTGGCGGCGATCGGCGCACCCCAGTCGTGGCCCGCGACCACCGCTGACCGTTCGCCGAGCGCGCGCACGACGGCGACGTTGTCGGCGACGTGGTCGAGCATGCGGTACGCGTGCGTCTGCGCGGGCTTGGACGAGCGGCCGTAGCCGCGTACGTCGATGGCCGCCGCGCGAAAGCCCGCCGCGGCCAGAGCGGGCAACTGGTGGCGCCACGAATACCACGACTCGGGGAAGCCGTGGACGAGCAGGACCAGGGGGCCGTCGCCCTGCTCCGCCACGTGGATGCGGCCGCCGGGCGTCTCCACCAGCCGGTGGCGCACGTCGGCGGGCGAGAACGAGGGGTGATCGGGCTGTGGCATGCGTCCTCCAGTCGGGGCGTGTCCTTCGCATCATGCAGGCCACGGTGCGTGGCTCGCACACCGGGTTGCCGTTCCGGCAACCCCAAAGAAGCCCTTGACATGCGGGCACCAGGATCGCAAGATTCCAAGCATGTCTTTGGAATCATCGCGCCGGCGGCTCGACGACCCGGCGGCCATGCGGGCCTTCGCTCATCCCGTGCGGCTGGCGCTGCACGAGCTGCTGATGCGGGCCGGCGCGATGACCGCCGCCGAGGCCGCGCGCGAGGCCGGCATCAGCCAGGCGCTGGCCTCTTACCACCTGCGGCAGCTCGCCAGGTACGGCTTCGTGGAACAGGCCGAGGCCCGCGACGAGCGCGAGCGGCCGTGGAAGGTGACCGAGCGCGTCCAGGAGTGGGACGACGGCGCGGGCAGGCCCGAGCACTCGGCCGCCAGGAGCCTGCTGGAGCAGGTCATGGCGGAACGGGCGCTGGCACGGCTGGCCGAATGGGGCGAGCGGCGGCGCGACGAGCCGGAGCCGTGGCGTTCGGCCGGCGGGATCAGCAATTGCTACCTCCACGCCACGCCCGACGAGGTCGCGGCGCTCGGCGCGGCCATCGCGGAGCTGCTGGAGCCGCTGATCGCCCGCGTCGGCGACCCGGCCGCGCAACCCGACGGCGCCAGGCCCGTGCTCCTGACGCAGGTGCTGGTTCCGCTGCCGCCCACCGGCTCCGGTGGCTGAGGCGCCGGCCGGGGCGCCGGCGCCTCTGCGCGGCAACCGCGACTACCGGCGCCTGCTCGCCGCCGGCCTGATCTCGCAGACCGGCGACTGGGCGATCAGCGCCGGCCTCGCCTTCCACGTCTACCAGCTCACCGGCTCGACGCTGTCCACCGCGATCATGCTGGTGGTCTCCCGGCTGCCCGACGTACTGCTCGGGTCGGTGGCCGGGATGCTGGCCGACCGCTGGGACCGCCGCCGGCTGCTGGTCGTCACCGACCTGCTGCTCGCGCTCGGGCTGCTGCCGCTGCTGGCCGTGCGCGACCCGGCCCAGATGTGGATCGTGTACGCCGTCGCGCTGTGGACGGGCGTGCTCAGCACGGTGCTCGTTCCCGCGCAGAAGGCGCTGCTCCCGCAGGTCGTGGCCGACTCGCAGCTCGTGCGCGCCAACGCCCTGCACGGGCAGAGCGGGCAGCTGGCCCGCCTGCTCGGAGCCCTGCTGGGCGGCGTCGCCGTCAGCGCGGGCGGGCTGCCCGCGGTCGTGCTCGTCGACGTCGCGAGCTTCGTCGTCTCAGCGGGCCTGCAGGCGGCGGTGCGCGCGCCGGGCAGGCCCGCGTCGTCGATGTCGGCGGGCGGGCAGTGGATCTCGGGGCTCCGCCTGGCCCTGGGCCACACGGGTGTGCGCGTGCTGGTGGCGTACATGGTGATCACGGGGCTGGGTGAGGGGATCTTCGCCACGCTGGCCGCGCCCTTCGTCGCGGACGTCCTGGGCGGCGGCGGTGACGCGTACGGGCTGTTCCTGTCGGTGCAGGCGGTCGGCGGGCTGCTCGGCGGGCTGGTCGTCGCCGCCCGCCCTGGCGGGGCGAGCCCGCGGGCGCTGCTGGGCTGGGGGACGATCGTGTTCGGGGCGGCCGACCTGGCGTTGTTCGCCTACCCGCTCGCCCTACCCGCGCTGGGGCCCGCGCTCGTGCTGATCGTGCTGGCGGGCGTGCCCGCCGCGGCCGCGATGGCGGGCTTCACCACCCTGGCCCAGACCGTCACCGCCGACGATCGCCGCGGCGGCGTCATCGGCCTGCTGGGCAGCGCCCAGGCGGCCACGGCGCTGGCCGGCATGGCGGCGGCGGGGGTGCTCGGCGGCGTGCTCGGCATCGTCCCGACGTTGTGCCTGCACGCGCTCGGGCTGGTCGCCGCCGGCGGCATGGTGCTGCTGACCTGGCGTCATGCGTGATCGGATATCGAATCCTTCGCGATATCGCTATTAGACATCCTCTGATCGCATCTGCTTTGCTCCTGCCCTCTGACGGACAACGGCGAAGGATTCGACATGCGACACCTCCGGGCGGCGACGGCGACCGCTCTGACGATCACTTTCCTGGGGTGCGGTCTCGTCACCGGCACGGCCTCGGCCACGACGGTCGTGTCCGGGCAGGCCCGGGCCACGAAGGAGCTGCGGGCGCTGGAGACCTCGTTCAAGGGACGCATCGGCGCGTACGCGATCGACACCGCCAACGGCAGGACGATCGCGTACCGATCGGACGAGCGGTTCCCGCTGTTGTCCACGTTCAAGGCGATGGCGTGCGCGGCCGTGCTGCACAAGGCCCGCACCTCCCAGCCGGGGCTGATGAACAAGCGGGTCCGGTGGACGGCCCGCGACCTGGTGGACTACTCCCCCGTCACGGAAAAGCACGTCAAGGACGGCATGACCGTGGCCGGGCTCTGCCACGCCGCCATCACGATGAGCGACAACACCGCGGGCAACCTGATCCTCAAGCAGATCGGCGGACCGGCCGGGCTGACCCGGTACTTCCGGTCGCTGAAGGACCGGGTCTCGCGCCTCGACCGCTGGGAGACCGAGCTCAACGACTGGACGCCCAAGAGCCGGCGCGACACCACCACCCCGTCGTCCATCGCGCGCGACCTGCGCGCCGTCACGTACGGCAAGGCGCTCAACGCCAAGGACCGCGCCCGGCTCAACGCCTGGCTGATCGCGAACAAGACCGGTGACGCCCGCATCCGCGCCGGCCTGCCGAAGACCTGGTTGATCGGCGACAAGACCGGCACCAACTCCGACGGGTTCGGAGGCGGGAACGACATCGCCGTCATCTGGCCGAAGAGGGCCGCCGCCCCCATCATCATGGCCATCTACACCAACCGCAGGCCCGGCCTGGCCGCCGACGACAAGACGATCGCGAAGACCGCCGAAGTCCTGGCCCGCGGGCTCGGCAGGCTCTGATGACACGCCGGGGGACGCAGGTCGTCCGCCTCGCCGCCGTGGGGGCGGCGGCGGGCGTGCTGGTCGCGGGGATCGCGCTGCCCGCCGTGGGCGGCGCGGGCTTCGGGTTCGTGGCGGCGGCCGACGGGGTGAACCTCGAGCCCGCCGACCTGGTCGAGCCGCCGCCGGCCGAGGTCACGATCGTGCAGGACGTCAAGGGGAAGGAGATCGCGCGTTTTTACGAGGAGTATCGCGAGATCGTCGGCTTCGACGAGATCGCCGGCGTGATGAAGACCGCGATCGTCTCGATCGAGGACTACCGCTTCTACGAGCACGGCGCGATCGACGTGGAGGGCACGCTGCGGGCGCTGGCCGCGAACCTGCGGGCGGGCAGAGTCAGCCAGGGCGGGTCGAGCATCACCCAGCAGTACGTCAAGCAGGTGCTGCTCACCTCGGCCGGCAGCGACGAGGAGCGCAGCGCGGCGGTGGAGGCCAGCTACGCGCGCAAGCTCAGCGAGCTGCGGTACGCCATGGGCGTCGAGAAGAAATACACCAAGGACCAGATCCTCGAGAAATATTTGAACATCGCGTATTTCGGCGCCGGCGCCTACGGCGTCGAGGCGGCGGCCGAACGTTTCTTCGGCGTCAAGGCCTCCGAGCTGACCCTGCCCCAGGCGGCGACGCTGGCCGGGGCCGTGCAGGATCCCAACGCCACCGACCCCAACCTGGGCCGGGCGCAGCGCGAGCGGCTGCGGGCGCGGCGTGACGTCGTGCTGAGCCGGATGGCCGAACTGGGCAGGATCACCCCGGCCGAGGCGGCGAAGGCCCGTGCCACCGCGCTCGGGTACAAGGGCACCAAACTCCCCGGGGGCTGCGAATCCAGCAAATATCCGTACTTCTGCCTTTACGTGAGGCACGAGATTCTCAGCGACCCCGCTTTCGGCCCGACCGCCGAGGCCCGCCTGGCCAGGCTCAACCGCGGCGGCCTGACCATCACGACCACGATCGACCCGGCCGCGCAGGCCGCCGCCGACCGGGCGATCAAGAGGTGGGTCAGGCCCTCGGACCACGCCGTGGCCGCCGAGGCCCTGGTCCAGCCGGGCACCGGCGCGATCAGGGCGATGGCCGCCAGCAGGCGCTACGGCCGCGGCGCCGACAGGAACGAGATCTCGTACAACGTCGTCGCGGACGCCGCGCACGGCGGCGGGGCCGGGTTCCAGGCGGGCTCCACGTTCAAGACGTTCACCCTGCTCGCCGCGTTGAAGCAGGGCATGAAGGTGGACGACGGCCTCAAGGCGGGCGCCGGATACCGCGCGCCGGGGTACGCCGCGTTCAGGAACTGCGCGGGCGAGAACGTCGGCGACCCCGCGCACACGGTCACCAACGACGAGGGCTCGCCGGGCTGGAAGACGCTCCGCACCGGCACGTGGGGCTCCGTCAACACCTTCTTCATGGAGCTGGAGCAGCGGGTCGGGCTCTGCGAGACGGTCACGATGGCCAAGTCGCTGGGCATCCGCCGCGCGGACGGGAAGAAGCTGCAGGAGTACGAGACGTTCACGCTCGGCATCAACGAGATGGACCCCGTGACCGTGGCGAACGCGTACGCGGCGATCGGGGCGCGCGGCCGCTACTGCGCGCCGATGGCGATCACCCGTGTCACCGACGGGAACGGCAGGACCATCCGTTACCGGCCGAAATGCCGCCAGGTCCTCGACCCCGCCGTCGCGGACGCGGCCTCGGCGGTGTTGTCGGGCGTGTTCACCAAGGGAACGATGAGCGGTGTCGGCGGCATCGGCCGGGACGCGGCGGGCAAGACCGGCACCACCGACGACTACGCGGCGGCGTGGTTCGCCGGGTTCACCCCCGACCTGGCGGGCGCGGTGAGCGTGGGCGACCCGCGCGGCTCCCAGCGGCACAAGCTGGTCGGGGTGCGGCTCGGCGGCCGTTACCACGGCGCGGTGCAGGGGGCGAGCGTGCCCGGCCCCATCTGGCGGGACACGATGGCCGCGGCGCTGAAGCGGGTGGCGCCGACGTCGTTCACGCCGATGGACCGGGACCGGTTCGGCGGTTGCGGCGCGCTCTGCCGCCCTGAGCGACCTGGCACCGCGGACCAGGAGCGGCGGGACCGCGAAGCCCCGGGGACGCGGGACCGGGCGGAACCCGGGGACGCCCCGGGACGATGATCGGGAGCCGCGCCGGGCAGGCATGACCGGGTCGTGCGACCTGCCGTTCGCCGCCGGCGCGGCCCCTCCGCAGAACATTTGCGACATTCGACAGCGACCAGGATTTAATAGCGGATTACGGACTATTCGGTCAAATATGCCCCTGTGACGGGTGATTCGAGTGTTCGGATTCATCCGCAACATGATGAGGTGACCGGACGCCAAAGCCCTTGGTACCGATGTGGCCGGACTCTGACAGAAGCACACGCCATGATCGACTCGCCACGGGCAACGGCGACCCTTCTCTCTCTGATCCCGACGGCAGGCCTCGCCGCCTGTTCCGCGGAGGCGGACCCGCGCGGGCAGGTCCTGGAGGCCCTGCCGAGGGCCAGGTCGTGACCCCGGCCCTCCTGGACCACAAGGGCAGATCCGTCCCCTGCGGCGACGGATGGATCGACGACGACACAGTGTTGTGCGACGCGGAGGACAGGTTCGGCGCGCTCGGCCTCGCGCCCGGCGCCAAGCCTGGAGCCCCCGTGGTTCCCGAGAACGACCACCGGAACGAGGTCATGGTGATCTCCTCCGACGGTCAGAGGTTCGTGTTCCTGTGGGGGAAGGGCACCACGCGGGAGCACTACGTCTGCGACACCGCACCGGGCTCCACGCCCAAGAAGGTCGAGCGGCGGGACGGCCACCGCGGCACGTGAGCGGAGGCCGCCCTGCGGGAGCCCGGCGGCCGAGCGGGTCATAGGATGGCCGCATGGCCACGTGCGAACACCTCTCCCAGGTCGGCGACCCCGCGGCGAGGACACCGGAGGGTTGCGAGGAGTGCCTGGCCGGCGGAGGCCGGTGGGTGCACCTGCGGCGCTGCCTGGAGTGCGGTCACATCGGCTGCTGCGACTCCTCGCCGGCCAAACACGCCACCGCGCACTTCCACGCCACCGGCCATCCCGTGATGCAGTCCTACGAACCCGGCGAGCAGTGGCGCTGGTGCTTCGTGGACAGCCGGATGGGTTAGCGCTCCAGCATCGCCTCTTCGAGGTCGAGTTGCGCCATCAGGTCGCGCAGCACCTCGTCCTCGAGGCGGCGTTCGTCGCGCAGGCGTACGAACACCCGGCGCTCGGCCTGCAGCATCTCGCGGCGCAGACGCCGATACAGCGCGCTGGGGGTCTCCGCGCCGTCCTGGCCCGTGCCGCCGCCCAGGCGCTCCCACGCCGACAACGACCGGCGCCACACCTTCTCCCTCAGCTGGTCGATGACCTGTTGCTCGATCTCGTCGGGCTCGTCCTGCCCGGCGATCAGCCGATCCAGCTCCGCCAGCCCCTCCTCCAATGCCGCCTGCTGGGCCGCCGCCGCGGCCAGACGGTCCTCGTACTCCTCCTGGTCGCTCGACACGCGGAGCCGCCTGATCAGCGCGGGGAACGTGGTGCCCTGGATCAGGAGAGTGCCGATCACGGTGGTGAACGTCAGGAAGAGCACCATCGCGCGGTCGCGCTCGGACACCTCCGGCGGGACGGCGTACGCCGCCGCGAGTGACACCACACCCCGCATGCCCGCCCACCCGAGCAGCGTCACCTGCCGCCGCGAGGGCGGCCGCTCGCCCCTGCGCAGCAGGCCGACCAGGGACGTCACCGCGAACAACCACACGAACCTGGCGGCGATCGTCACCGCCAGCACCGCGGCCGCGTAGCCGGCCATCCGCCACGGGCTGACGCCGGTGAGCCCCTCGGCCACGGTCTCCAGTTGCAGCCCGATCAGCGCGAACACGATCGCCTCGAGCAGGAAGGCGGTCACCTTCCACACGGCGCCGGACACCAGCCGCGTCCCGAACCCGCGCAGGTGCATCCGATGCCCCAGATGAAGGCCGACGATGACGACCGCGATCACACCGGAGGCCTCCACAAACTCCGCCGCGAGGTAGGCGGCGAACGGGATCAGCAACATCAGCGCGTTCTCAACCAGCGAGTCGCGCGTCCGCTCGAACACCCACGACAGTCCGCAGGCCAGCGCCAGCCCGACCGCCACGCCGCCCGCCGCGGCGAGCAGGAACAGGCCCGCACCCTCGGCCAGGTCCACGGAACCGCCCACGGCCGCCCCGATGGCCACCCGGTAGAGCGTCAGCGCGGTGGCGTCGTTGAACAGGCTCTCACCGACGAGGATCGTCAGCGTACGGCGCGGCAGGCCGAGCCGCCGCCCGACCGCGACGGCCGCCACCGCGTCGGGCGGGGCGACGATGGCGCCCAGCGCGAACGCCAGCGCCGGCGGCAGCCCCGGCAGCATCAGGTGGACGACCAGCCCCACCACGGCGGCGGTGAACACCACCAGCCCGACCGACAGCAGCCCCACGGGCCGCCTGACCTCGCGCAGCCGCAGATAGGAACTGTCGAGCGCGGCGGAGTAGAGCAGCGGCGGCAGGAACACGAACAACGCCAGATCCGGGTCCAGCGGCACGGCGGGCACCAGCGGCGACACCAGCAACCCGGCAGCGACCAGCAGCAGCGGCGCCGGCCATCCCCGGCGCCGCGCCACGGCCGAGATCACGACCGCGCCCCCGGCCACCAGCAGCAGTTGCAGGCCCATGGTGGGATCCACCGGCGCTCCTCCCCCTCGGCCCGATCACCCCGCCGTGAGCGTACCCACGAGGGGAGAGTGCCCAGCGCTCAGCGGCCCTTCCCGGCGCGCACGGCCCGAACGGCGGACACGGACGCACACACACCCCACCGCGGCACGACCACGACACCCCGCACCGCGAACAAGGACCGCGTGGCCTGCGCGGAGCACGCGGTGGCGCGGAAAGGAGACGCGCGGAAAGTCCGCGCGGCGGAACAGTCACATGCGCGGGGACGACGGTTCGCGGAGTGGCCGGCGGACGGCCGTCACCACTCCCTGCGGTCGCTTCTCTCGTGGTAGTCCGGCTGCTCCGGGCGCAGGCGCTCGCCCGTGGAGAACATGGGATCCCCGACGTACGGGCGGGTCATCTCGGGATCGCCGTGATCGTCGCGGCCCATGGCCATCAGCGGGTCCACGGGGTTCTGGCGGGCGGGCGCCTGACGCTGCTGCGGGGCCGGGCGGGGGCGGCCCGCCCCCGGGATGCCGTGCATGGGTGTGCCCAGCCCGGCCGTGCTCGGCTGGGGCTGGGGGTAGGTGTCGGAGCGGCGTCCGTAGGGGTCGGACGGGTACGGGTCCGACGGGTAGGGGTCTGGCCGGTGCTGCTGGGCCGGCTGGTAGGGGTCGGCGGCCTGCGAGGGGAAACCCAGCGGGTCGGTGTTGACGGGCGCCTTGGGCCGCTGGTCACCGGGCAGCTGGTAGACGGGTTCGTCCACGTACTGGGGGCCGGTGAAGGGTTCGGCCTGCGGCTGGACGTAATGAGGCCCGCTCATCGGGTCGGCGGTGTACTGGGGGCCGCTGAACGGGTCGCCGGTGTAGGCCTGCTGCGGGCCGGTCTGGTCGACGTATTGAGGGCCGGTGAAGGGGGCCCTCTCGCCGTAGGCGGGGGCGTGCTGCTGGGCCGCGCTGTCGCCGTAGGCGGAGGTGCGCTGGTCTTTCGGCGCCGCGCTCCCACCGTACGAGGCCACCAGCTTGTCCTGGGGGGCCGGCGGCGCGCCCCTGGCCACGAGCACGTCGTTGGGCGACAGCGCCGCCGTGGGCCGGTCGTCCGGCTGCGGCTGCTGCGGCGGTTGCTGAGCGTGCTGGGGCGGCCGGTGGTATTGGCCGGTGCCGGGGATGGTTTCGGTGCCCGGCTCCTGGGCGGGCACGGCCGGCTGCTCGCCCGTGGCCTCGGCGTAGCCGTCATCAAGGGTGTCGAGCAGCCGCCCGACGTCCTCCATGGGCATGCGGAAGCTCGCCGTGCACATTTCGCCGCGCCAGAGGCTGAGCACCAGCGTGCCCTCATGCCACGTGACGCGGAGACACCGTTCCTGACCTCGCGCATCGAAGAAGACTTCGCCGAACGACGGCAAGGGGACAACTTCCGACATGGAGGACATATTGCTTTAACCAGCCTTTATTCGTCCACTCAACCCGGAAAACCCTACGGGACCGGTCTTCCCACCTACACCGGGACTTCCTCTGGTCACGCACGGTGGAGACTTTCCAGTACCAGCTTGAGTCCCGATCGACCAGTGTGCCATGCGTGCCGTCGCGCCGATTCAGGAATGCCGGGATGCGTCTGGCCGATCACACCGCGTTCGGCGCGGCGACCCCGGAATGCGGGTAGCGTTTACTGCCGTGCCGGACTCGCATCTCCCGTCAGTGGACGAACTGCTCAGCATCGCGGTCAACGCTCTCGGAGGGAGCGAACGGCAGGGCCAGGTCACCATGGTCCAAGCCGTGCGGAAGGCCCTCGACGACAAGGCGCACTTGGCGGTCCAGGCGGGCACGGGCACCGGCAAGTCAGTGGCCTACCTCGTGCCCTCGATCCGCCACGCGATGGACAGCGAGAAGCCGGTCGTGATCTCCACGGCCACGATCGCGCTGCAACGCCAGCTCGTCGACCGCGACCTGCCGAGGCTGTCCGAGGCGCTGGGCAAGGAGCTGCCGCACGAGCCGACGTTCGCCATCCTCAAGGGCCGCCGTAACTATCTGTGCCGCTACAAGGCGACGGCGGGCTGGCCCGAGGAGGACGAGCAGGACCAGCTCTTCGACCCGCGCGAGGTGAGCGCCACCGGCCGCATGGTGCAGCGCATCCAGGAGTGGGCCGAGGAAACCGAGACCGGCGACCGCGACGAGCTGGTCCCCGGCGTGAGCGAGCAGGCGTGGCGGCAGTTCTCCGTGAGCGCGCAGGAGTGCCTCGGCGCCAACCGCTGCCCGAGCGGCGCCGAGTGCTTCGCCGAGCTGGCCAGGGCGCGGGCGGGCGAGGTCGACGTGGTGGTGACCAACCACGCGCTGCTCGCCATCGACGCCATGGGCGAGCTGCCGGTGCTGCCCGAGCACGAGGTCGTCGTCGTCGACGAGGCCCACGAGCTGGTCGACCGGGTGACGTCGGTGGTCACCAGCGAGCTGTCCGACGCCTCCGTGATGCTGGCGGTCCGGCGGGTCGGCCGGCTGATCGAGCAGCCGATCGCCGACCAGCTGATGGAGGCCGGCGAAGACCTCAAGGCGCTGCTGGCCGCCGCGCCACCCGGGCGCATCGACGAGCTGCCCGAGGTGCTCGGGCTGACGCTGGCACTGGTACGCGACACGGCCTGGCGATGCATCACCGCGCTCGGCCCGCGCAACGCCGACAAGGACGATCCCGACAAGGCGGGGCAGCGCAAGGCCGCGTTCACGGCACTCGACGAGGTGCACGACACGGCGGTGCGCATGCTGGAGGCGTACGGGCACGCCTCCGAAGCCGACCGGGCCGAGGTGGTCTGGCTCGACTCCGGCACCGACCGCCGGCCGCCGATGCTCCGGGTCGCGCCGCTAAGCGTCAGCGGCATGCTGCGCGACAAGCTGTTCGGGGAGCGCACGGTCGTGCTCACGTCCGCCACGCTGGCGCTCGGGGGCACGTTCGACTCGCTGGCCGCGCAGTGGGGGCTGGGCGAGGGCAAGAGCTGGCAGGGCATCGACGTCGGCTCGCCGTTCGACCATCCGCGCGCGGGCATCCTGTACGTCGCCAAACACCTCCCCCAGCCGGGACGCGACGGCCTGCCGCAGGCCTACCTCGACGAGATCGCCGAGCTGATCGAGGCGGCCGGGGGCCGCACGCTGGGGTTGTTCTCGTCGATGCGGGCGGCCAAGGCGGCCACCGAGGCGCTGCGCGAGCGGCTGGACGTGCCGCTGCTGTGCCAGGGCGACGACTCCACGATGCTGCTGGTCAAGCAGTTCGCCGACGACGAGCCGACGTGCCTGTTCGGGACGTTGTCGCTGTGGCAGGGCGTCGACGTCCCGGGCCCGTCGCTACGGCTGGTAATCATCGACCGGGTGCCGTTCCCGCGCCCCGACGACCCGCTGACCTCGGCCCGGCAGCGCCACGTGGCGGCCAAGGGCGGCAACGGGTTCATGGCGGTCGCGGCCAACCACGCCGCCCTGCTGCTGGCCCAGGGCGCCGGCCGCCTGCTGCGCGCCCAGAACGACAGGGGCGTGATCGCGGTCCTCGACCCCCGCCTGGCCACGGCCCGCTACAGCAGCTTCCTCCTGGGCTCCCTCCCCCCGTTCTGGCGCACCACAGACCCCGCCATCCCCAGG
>NZ_JAAAHR010000101.1:0-34129 GCF_009908215.1 Nonomuraea sp. K271
AGCCGCGGACGATCAGCCGGGTGGGCACCACCTGCCTGCGCGCCTTGGACCGGTCGCCGTCCAGCCGCGACAGCACCAGTTCCGCCGCCGCGGCCCCCATCCGCGCCGGGTCCTGCGCCACCACCGTCAGCGGCGGGTCGAGGACCTCGGCCAGCGGCAGGTCGTCGAACCCGACCAGCGCGACGTCCGTGCGCCGTGCCCGGGCCAGCGCCACCACCGCTCCCATCGACGCGAGGTTGTTGGCCGCGAACAGCGCCGTCGGCGGGTCGCTCAGCGTCAGCAGTCGCAGGGTGGCCCGGGCCGCGGCGTCCTGGTCGTGCCCGGTCTCGACAAGCGAGCGGTCGAACGGCAGCCCCGCCCGGTCGAGGGCGTCGCGGTAGCCCTGGAAACGTTCGCGGCGGGTGTAGAGCGAGGCGGGCAGGTCGCCCACGAAGCCGATGCGGCGGTGGCCGTGCGCGATCAGGTGGGCGACGCCGGCCCGCGACCCCTCACGGTTGGCGCTGACGACGCTGTCGGCGGTCAGGCCCACCGCCGGGCGGTCGAGGAAGACGATCGGCAGCCCGGCCACCCGCTCGCCCCGCAGCCCCCGGTGCTCGCTGGTGGCCGAAGGGACGATCATGAGGGCGCTCACCCTGCGGGCCAGGAACGTCGCGACCAGCGACTGCTCCAGGGCGGCCGTCTCGCTGGACGAGCCGACGATGAGCGTCAGACCGCGGGACCTGATGGCGCTCTCGACGCCGCCCGCGACCGTACCGAAGAACGGGTTGCCCATCTCGGGGATGATCAGGCCGATCGCGGCGTCGCGCGCGCCGACCCGCATGTTGCGGGCCATCAGGTTGGGCTGGTAGCCGAGCTTCTTGACGGCCGCCATGACGCGCTCGCGGGTCTCGACGGCGACCGGGCCGTCGTCGTTGAGCACCCGCGAGACCGTCTTGGCGGTGACGCCGACCTCGCGCGCCACATCTGTCATCGTCGGACGCCGCATCCGGCCCATGCTAGTGGCCCGTCCCCGCAGGCGGCGGAGCACCCGTAGGGGGCCGCACCACGACAGCCGGGCCCGGCGGCGCGCTCGTACCGGAAGGTGTCACGACAGCCCGATCGCCTCCGCCGCGTCCTTGTCCTTCACCACGGACTTGCCGTCCGACACCTGGATGGCGCCGGTCATGATGGCGACCACCTCGGCCATGCTGTGGTCGCCCGGGACGATCTCGGCGACCCTGCGGCCCAGGCGCTGGATGTGCACGCGGTCGGCGATCTCGAAGACGTGCGGCATGTTGTGGCTGATCAGCACCACCGGCGTGCCACGGTCGCGTACCTGCCTGATCAGGTCGAGCACCTGGCCGGACTCCTTGACGCCGAGCGCCGCCGTGGGCTCGTCCATCACCACGACGTTCGTGGCCCAGGCGACCGCCCTGGCCACGGCGACGCCCTGGCGCTGCCCGCCCGACAGCGACTCGACCGGCTGGGTGAGCGAGCGCAGCCCGATCTTGAGCTCGGCCATGTGCTTGGCCGACTCCTCACGCATGCGCTTCTTGTCCAGCATCCGGAAGACCCGACCGAGGATGCCCGGTTTCCGTAGTTCCCTGCCCAGGAACATGTTCGTCGCGATGTCGAGCGAGGCGGCGACCGCGAGGTCCTGGTAGACGGTCTCGATGCCGTGCCTGCGGGCGTCGAGCGGGTCGCGGAGACGCACCGGCTTCCCGTCGAGCAGGATCTCGCCGGAGTCCGGCTGCAGCGCGCCCGTCAGCGCCTTGATCAGGCTCGTCTTGCCGGCGCCGTTGTCGCCGATGACCGCGAGCACCTCACCGGGCATCAGGTCGAAGTCGGCGCCGTCGAGCGCGGTCACGTGGCCGTACTTCTTGACCAGGCCGCGCGCCTGGAGCACGGGTTCCGTCATCGGGTCCTCCTGCGGGAGAGCTGGTCGACGGCGACGGCGAGGATCACCAGGATGCCCGTGATGAGGGTCTGGTAGATCGACGGTACGCCCATCAGCTGCAGGCCGTTCCTGAACACCCCCACGATGAGCGCCCCGATCAGGGTGCCCAGCACCATGCCCCGGCCGCCGAACAGGCTGGTGCCGCCGAGCACGACCGCCGTGATGCTGTCGAGGTTGTCGGTCTGGCCGGCCTGCGGGTCGCCCACGCCGGTACGGGAGACCAGCAGCAGGGCCGCGATGCCGTACACGAAGCCGGCAAGCGTGTAGACGCCCACGGTCAGCCGCCGCGTCCTGATGCCGGTCAGCCGGGCCACTTCGGGGTTGTTGCCCAGCGCGTACACGTGCCGGCCCCAAGCCGTCGAGCCCAGCAGGTACGCGAACAGCAGGAACAGCAGGATCGTCAGCAGCGAGCCGTAGGTGACGTTCGTCTGGCCGACCTGGAACGTCTGCCCGAGGAACGTCAGCAGCGGCGGCAGGTCCGTGATGGTCTGCTCGCCGGAGTAAATGTGGGTGAGCGCGAACGCCACGTTCAGCATGCCGAGCGTCACGATGAACGGCGGCAGCGAGATCCGCGTCACCAGCAGCCCGTTGACCAGCCCGAACCCGGCGCAGACCGCGAGCCCGGCGGCGACCGCGAGCAGCGCGGGCAGGCCGCTGTCCACCGCCAGCTTCGTCATCACGATGCCGCCGAACGCCATGATGGCGCCGTTGGCCAGGTCGATGCCCGCGGTGAGGATGATCAGGGTCTGGCCGATGGCCAGCGTGCCGACCACCATGACCTGCTGGATGATCAGGGAGAAGTTCGTGCCGGTGAAGAACTGCTCGGTGTTGAGCCCGAAGTACAGGCAGGCCAGCAGGAGCGCGGCCAGCGGGCCCGCGACGGGGGTGCTGATCAGGCGGCGCGGCAGCGACGCTTCCATCACGGCCACGTTCAGCCCCAGCAGTTCGCCAGGCCGAAGGCGGTGTCCTCGGCCTCGATGCCGTCGGCCGCCTTGTCGGTGATCAGGGTGACGCCGGTGTCGGTGTAGCCGGTGGGCTTCTGGCCGCCCTTGGCGTACGCGCCCACCGCCTTGACGCCGTCCTCGGCCATCTTGAGCGGGTACTGCTGGCTGGTCGCGGCGATCTGCCCCGACTGCACGGCCTTGACGCCGGTGCAGCCGCCGTCCACGGAGACGATCAGCACCTCCTTCTCGCGGCCCTTGGCCTTCAAGGCGGTGTACGCGCCCAGCGCGGCGGGCTCGTTGATGGTGTACACGAGGTTGATGTCGGGGGCCTTCTGCAGGCAGTTCTCCATCGCGGTCTGCCCCTTGGCCTGGTCGCCCCTGGTGTCCTGGGAGCAGACCACGGACGGGTCGCCCTCCCGGATGCCGAACCCCTTCAGGAACCCGTCGTGCCGCAGCTTGCCGACCGTGATGCCGGGGGCCAGGTCGAGGGTGGCGATCCTGGCGGGCTTGCCGGCCATGGCGGCCTTGGCGTACCGGCCGATCAGCTCTCCCGCCTTGAGGTTGTCGGTGGCGAACAGCGCGTCGGTGGCCTCCTGCGGCTCCGTGGGGGTGTCGAGCGCGATGACGAGCACGCCCGCGTCACGCGCCTTCTTGATCGCCGGGACGATGGCCTTGGTGTCGCTCGGGGTGATGAGGATGCCCTTCACGCCGGCGGCGACCATGTTCTCGATGGCGGTGATCTGGGCGGCGTTGTCGCCGTCGAACTTGCCCGCCGCGCTCATCAGCTCCATGCCGCCGGCCTGGGCGGCCTTCTGCGCGCCCTCCTTCATCTTGACGAAGAACGGGTTCGTCTCGGTCTTGGTGATCAGCCCTACCTTGGGGGTGGCGGAGTCGCTTCCCCCGCCGCTGCCGCCGCAGCCGGTGACGAGAAGCACGGTGGCCAGGAGGCCGGCCGATAGCTTTGCATTCATGGCGCTGTCCTATCAGGGGGGATACGATGTCATCGTTGACATATGTCAACGTTGACATCTGCTGTGCTGCGATGATGGACTCCGATCCGAGATACGTCAATGCCCTGCTGCCGTAACGAATCGGCAACGTGCCAGAAAGGCAGGCCCGATGATCGCCGTCCTGGGCGAGTGCGTCGCCGACAGCTTCACCACACGCCACCCCGCCGCTTCCACCGACACGCCCCATGCAGACGACGGTACGGCGGGTCCGGCGTCGCGGCCAGACGACACAGGCGGCACAGGCGGCACAGGCGACGGTACGGACGGCACGGACGGGCTGGCGCTGCGGGTGCTGCCGGGTGGCGGGCCGGCGAACACGGCGGTGGCGCTGGCCAGGCTCGGCACTCCCACCCGCTTCCTGGGCCGCCTGTCACGCGACGTGTTCGGCGCGATGTTCCGCGACCGCCTCACCGCCTCCGGCGTGGACGTGTCGGCGTGCGTCGAGGCGGAGGAGCCGAGCACGCTCTCCGTCGCCGCCCTCGACCCGCACGGGCGGGCCACCTTCACCTTCTACACCGAGGGCGCGGCGGACTGGCAGTGGCGGCCGGACGAGCTGGACCCGGCGCGCGTGGGCTCCTTCAGGTGCCTGCACACGGGCTCCATGGCGCTGGTCGGGAAACCGGGACGTGAGGCGGTCGAGGAGTTCGCGCGCTCGGCCGCCGGGCATGCCACGATCTCGATCGACCCGAACGTGCGCCCCAGCTTCGCCACCAGGGACGACTATCAGATCACCCGCTGGTGCGAGTGGACCGACATCCTCAAGCTCAGCGACGACGACCTGGACTTCCTGCTGCCCGGCACGTCGATGGAGCGCGCCTGCGGCGACTGGCACGCCGCCGGCGCCCGTCTGATCGTCGTCACCAGGGGCGCGGCGGGCGCGCTGGTGTCGGTGGACGGCGAGCGGGCCCACGTGCCGGCGCCGCAGGTGGACGTCGTGGACACGGTCGGCGCCGGTGACGCCTTCACCGCCGGCCTGCTGCACGCCTTGGACGCCACGGGCCACCTGGGCGGGCGTCTCGGCGACCTGGACCTCGCGACGGCGGTGGCGGCGGCCGGGTTCGCCGCCCGGGTGGCGGCCCGGACGTGCTCAGTGGCAGGCGCCAACCCGCCCTGGTCGCACCACCTCACCTCCCCGGCCCCGCGCTGAGCCCGAACCGGGCGACCCCGGCCGGTGACATGGGGCGTCCATACCGCGGTGCCCCGGCCGGTGGCGGCCCGGTGCGGGCGGCGGCGCACGCGGGTGACGTCACGTTGCCAGCCGATGTGTCACGTGCCGCGCAGGCCGGCGAAAAGGTCGTCCTCGCGGGCGGGGGCGTCGACCTTGCACAGCTTGCGCTCGAAGGCCTCGAGGGAGAAGGCCTGCTGCTGGATGTGCTCGGGCATGTCCAGCACGAAGATGTTCTCCCCCTGGCTCTCGTGCGCCTTGAGGGCCTTGAGCTTGCGCTCGGTGTAGGGGCCGACGTCGACGAGGGTGGTGACCCGCTCGTCCGGGGTGCCGAAGTCGCCGGACGGCTCGAAGCCGAGCTCCACGCCGTGCTCGCGCAGCAGCTCGAACATCTTCCTCATCTCGGCGCGGGGCATGGCCGTGTAGTAGAACTTCTCGGGGATGCCGGTCGCCTCGACGGCCGCGACCGTGACGCGGTGCGCCTGGACGTGGTCGGGATGGCCGTAACCGCCGCCGCCGGTCTCGTCGTAGGTGACCACGACCTGCGGGCGGTAGCGCACCATCAGGGCGCCCAGCTTGGCGGCCGCCACCTCGACCGGCACGTTGGCGAACGCGCCGGCGTGGGCGTTGCCCTCCCAACCGTCCATGCCCGAGTCGCGGTAGCCGAGCAGCTCCAGGTGGTCGACGCCCAGATGGCTGACCGACTCGCGCAGCTCGGCGAGCCGCCGCTCGGCGACGGCCGCGTCGTCGTGGCCGGCCTCGCCCGGCTTCGCACCGCCCTCGGCGTCGCCTTGCTCGCCGTTGGTGCAGGTGACCAGGACGGTGCGGATGCCTTCGGCGGCGTAGCGGGCAAGGATGCCGCCGGTGCTCAGGCACTCGTCGTCGGGGTGGGCGTGCACGACCATCAGGGTGAGTTGCCGATCCATGACGCGAACACTATCGGCCGGCCCCGACAAACCGTACTCGACCAGTACGGCGGTGCTCGCGTACCTGAGGGGGCGGCGCGATGATGCGCGGCCGCCGGTCCTCGCAGGGTCGCCTGCGCGGACCCGGGCGGCCGCGGCGGCGGCGCGGCCTCCAGCACCGCTCGGGCGTAAGGGCCGCCACCCTCGGCGTGACGGGCCAGCACCGGCGCGCCGGCGATCTCGGGGGAAGAGCTCATGTCCGCAGCCGGTCATCCGGCGACAGTCAGTACGATCTTTCCGGTGGCTCGGTTGGTCTCGCCGAGCTCATGTGCCTTGGCCGCCTGCTCGAACGGCAGGACGGTGTCGACCTCGACGCCCAGCCGTCTCGCCTCGACCAGCTCGGCGATCGTCGCCATCGCGGCGTTGTCCGGTTCTACGAGGACGAAGCCTGCCCAGATGCCGCGCTCCCCGGCCTGGCGAAGGAGGTCCTCGTCAGGCTCCGGGTTGAGCCGGGCAAGAGTGCCGCCGTTCCGCAACGTCCGCAGGGAACGCGCCCCGTAGTCGCCGCCGATGCTGTCGATCACCAGGTCGACGTCGCGGACCGTCTCGGCGAAGTCCTCCTCGGTGTAGTCGATCACCTCGTCGGCGCCCAGCTTGCGTACGAAGGCGTGCTTGGACCGACGAGCGGTACCGATCACGTATGCGCCTAGATGCTTGGCGAGCTGCACGGCCAGATGGCCGACCCCGCCGGCGGCGGCATGGATCAGCACGCGCTGGCCCGAGCGCACGTTCGCGGTGTCGTGCAGGACCTGCCACGCGGTGAGCGCCGCCAGCGGCAACGCCGCGGCGTGCACGTGGTCGAGGCCGGCCGGTTTACGGGTGAAGTGCCGCGACGGAGCGGTCACGTACTCCGCGTAGCCGCCCGCCTTGTGCGGGAAGCGGGGCATGCCGAAGACCTCGTCACCAGGCCGGAAGCGGGTGACTCCGAGGCCCACGGCCTCGACCACCCCGGACACGTCCCAGCCGAGGATGGCGGGCGGGTCGCCCAGCAGCCTGCCGGTCATTCGTGACTTCCAGTCCGTGGGGTTGACGCCGGCCGCGTAATGAGAGACGGCTTCGGTTGACAGTCGGCTGGTGCCGCCGGGCTCGTCCTCGGGACATGTCAACGGTCGAGTGCGTGTCGGCTGGCAGGTGCCGCCAATCCGTTCGCCGCGGTGCGCGGTATTTCCACTGGTCGCACGCGTTATGACCATCCTTTGACCGTGGCCGGAACGCTCTTGACATTCTCCGCGCGCGAAAGAGCGCCCCGTGTCGGCGAGGCGCTCTTTCTGCTGCTGTTCTGTGACGCGATCTATGCCGGGGGCTCCCTGGTTCTGCTCGACGACGGCGAAGCGCTTCTCGCGCGATCCGCTGATGATAGGCCGTCCTCCAGCGCGCGGGGTCAGCTGGAGGCGGCGGGGCTGGGTGCGCTTGCACTCGACTGCCAGACGCTGACCGGCCCGGCGCCTCTTGGTCTCACTGTCTGTCTGGCGTGGACCGCTGAGAAGGTGTCCCTGACCCCAACCATGATCAATAAGGGAAACTTAAGCCGGTCACAGACCCCGGTGACGATTGGTCCGGCGATGTGTCGATGTGCACGCAGCGCGGTTCGTCTAAGAGGTATGGCCTCCCGGCAGAGGAGAACTCACACCCATATGAAGAAGGAATCATCGTGCACGCCAACGAAGAACTCGCCACGATCCGGATCCCGCGCGGCCTGGCCGAGCGGCGGGCCCATGCTCGAGACCGGCTCGAAACCGGCTTCCAGATGTGGCTGGCCACCGGCAGCGACGGCCATGGTGCGCATCTGATCCCCGTGGCCTATACCTGGGACGGCTCAGCCCTGTATACCGCGACTTTTGCTAAGAGCCGCACCGTCGCCAATATCAAAGGACACCCACAAGCGCGAGTCGCTCTCGGCGACACCGCAAACGTCATCATGATCGACACAAGTGCGTCGCTCGTGGATGTCCCCGACATCGGCACCGACATCGCCGAGCACTACGCCAAAGTCTCCACAGACCCCCGTACCTACCCGGAGGGCACGTTCGTCTACCTACGCCTGCACCCCCGACGCATCCAGGTCTGGAACGGCCTTCACGAATTCGTCGGGCGCACCGTCATGCGGGACGGCCAATGGCTGGATAACCCCGTCGACTGAGCACGTTCCATGCTGAATTCGCTGGTGGCGGGGGTTATCCGGGGTGCTGCCGCCGTCCGCGGCGGCGCAGGCCGCCGCGATGGCCCCCGCACGACTCATGGCCCATGACCACCACCAGCGGGCAGCCCAGCACGCTCCCCCGACGGCCGAGCTGCTCCACCACGCGTCCGCGATCGTCATCGTCATCGTCAGCGGCGGCTTCGGCATCGACGGGCCAGACATCGAGGGGTCGCTCCCGCTCTGCCCAGCCTGGACATTCAGCCGCTTCTGCAGATGGCTTTGCTTACCGACTCCGGCCCCGCCCGCGACACCCTGCTCGACCTGGCCCGCACCGACCTTTCCCGAGCCGGCGCCGACGCCCAGCAAGATCTTGAAATCCTCGCCATGTGCATCCGGCCCGGCACCACCACCATGGCCGCCACCCCTCTGCCGGTACCCGACACAGACCGCGAAGACCTGGACGAGCCGATCCGCCGCGCGGGCTGGCTCGACATCTGCGCCGCGACGACACCCTCGCCGCCGCCTGCGTCGAACAAGCCCTGATGTGGGACGGCGGCAAAGACTTTCCCGCCAGCCAGCCCCAGAACATCGACCCGGCAACCCGGTGCGGCGCCGAGTGGGTGCGGGCCCGGATTCAGGCGGAGCTGGGCCGGGATGCGGTCATCACAGGGTGGTCGTATCGGCTGCTGTCGGTGGAGGAGCGAGGGAGTGCCGCCGCCGCGGTGCGCGCCGCGGCCGGAGGCATCGGCGATCGGGGCAACGTGCGGATGCTGCTCGTGGTGGAGGCCGAGGCGCTCGACCCCGTCGCGGACGCCGACGCGCTGGCGCTCCTGGCAGGAGCGCCAGCGGGCAGTCGCGTCGCTTACGAGATCGCCTACCGGGTGCGGGGCGGGCTGCTGGGCAGGCTGCTCGGACCGGGCGGGCGATCACGGTAGTGGGCGTTGCGCGGAATCAGGACGGTCGAGGCCAGCACGGTGGCCAGGGCGGAGGCGATCAGGACCGCGCCCTTGACGTGTTCGAGCATGCCAGGGTGGCCGGGGTAGGCAAGTTCGCTGATCAGCAGCGAGACGGTGAAGCCGATACCGGCCAGCAGCGCCATGCCGATGATGTCGGTCCAGGCCAGGCTGGGGTGAAGCTCGGCCCGGGTGAGCTTGGCGGTCAGGTAGGCGCCGCCGGCGATGCCGAGCGACTTGCCCAGCAGGAGGCCGGCCAGCACGCCCAGCGCCACCGGTTCGGACAGCAGCTCTGAGGGGTTGTCGAGGGCGACACCGGCCGAGGCGAGCGCGAACAGGGGCAGGACCAGCCCCATGGTGACGGGCCGCAGCAACTGCTCGGCGCGATGGCTGGGATCCCCGCCCACAGCGCCGCTCTGGTCGCTGGTACCGGTCTCGTCGGGCCGGCCGGGCAGCGGACGGGTGCGCATGAGCAGGCCCATCGCGGCGCCGGCGATGGTGGCATGGATGCCGCTGGCGTGCATCAGCGCCCAGATCGCCAGCGCCAGCGGGGTGTAGATCACCCATCCGGCGGCGCGGGTGCGGGCCTGCCAGGCCGTCAGCGCGCCGGCCAGCGGGCCGTGGCCGCGCTGCAGGTAGCCGAACAGGGCCAGCAGGGCCAGCGCCCCGGCCAGCGGAGCCAGGGACAGGTCACTGGGGTAGAAGGCGGCGATCACGATGATGGCCACCAGGTCGTCGACCACGGCCAGGGTGAGCAGGAAGGTGCGCAGCGCGGCGGGCAGGTGGCGGCCGATGACGGCCAGCACGGCCACCGCGAAGGGGGCGTCGGTGGCCATCGGGATGCCCCAGCCGCGTGCGGCCTCGCCGCTGCCCCAGGTGATGGCCGCGAAGAGGGCGGCCGGGACCAGGACGCCGCACAGCGCCGCGACCATGGGCAGCAGGGCGCGGCGCGGGTGGCGCAGGTCGCCGTGGGTGAACTCCTGCTTGAGTTCGTTGCCGACGATGAAGAAGAAGATCGCCAGCAGGCCGTCGGAGGCCCACTGCTGCACGCTCAGATGCAGATGCCAGGCGCTGGGGCCGAAGGACAGGGCGCGCAATGCCTCGTAGGTGCCGCTGTAGGGGGAGTTGGCCCACCCCAGCGCGATGACGGCGGCGGCGATCAGCAGCAGGCCGCCGACCGCATCGCGACGCAGCGCGGCGCTCAGCCGGGAGAGCATGGGCGGGGAGATCGTGGTCATGGACAGGGATACCTCGCATCAGATGCGGCGCTGCGCCGGCACGGCCCAGCCCGCACGCCGTGATGAGGCACTATCGTGCGCGGGCAGGCGTGGGCGGGTCCGGGCCGGCGGCTGCGCCGGGGCCGGAAAACGACCGGCCGCCCGCGCTCACGCGGACGGCAGGGCATGGCCGGACCGGTCAGGCACCCCCACCCAACAGTGGGCCGGTCAGGAGGGCTGGACCTGGTCTCAGCGGGAAGGCCGTCCCGGCGGGCAACCGGCGATCTCTCCGTGCGCTTGGGTCCCCCACGAGCTCAGCCAGCCGTTGGTCCCCGGGTGGCGCCGCACTCCGGGCGGCCAGGTCAGCGCCCACCGCCACACCGGCAGCCGGCGACGGCCCGCAGCGCCGAAGCGTCCGGGGGCGTGGCTGATCGATGAGCGCGACACTCCACCACCTTATCGGGCGAGATCACACGGATGGAGACCGCGCTCATGCGCCGCCCGCACGGCAGAGCACGGGAGAGAACGCGGTAGGACGGCCGACGCGGCCGATGCGTGCCTCCTGCTATGGATCCGTCAGAAGATCACCGACACGGTGCAAAGATCCCGGTGCCGCACGAGTTGCCGGACTCCGGCGGTGGGATCGATGCCGATGACGGCGCCGCGGCCCGCACCCGGGTCCTCAACGCCGACGCCTTCCCCACCGCCGCCGCCATTGCCGCCGTCCTCATCGACAACGCCATCCCCGCCACAGCCGGCGATGACCGGCAACGGGAGGAAGTGTCACGTTAACGTGGCACTCCGCGGCCGGGCTGGACGTGCTGGCGGTCGCGCGGCCGCACCCGCCACCAGCCGCCCGGCACCTGGCCCGGACCTGCCGGCTTTTACGGAACTGGCCGCCCGCCTGCTGCAGGCCGCAGCAGAAACCGCCGGGGAGACCGGCGACCCCCGAGGACCCGCCGACCTGGTCGATCTGGCAGCTGCCGGCCCCGCGCGCTGCCGTAGTGCTGAACACCCTCAGCGCTCTGCCGGACAGCTCAGACGAGACGATCGGGGCGGCAGCAGACGCTGCGTACATGGCGGCCCGGTACCGGGCAAGCCAGGGACCTTACGTTGCGGCTGCAGTCGAATACGGCGAGGTCTTCACCGCCCGGCAGCGGATCCTCGGCCCCGACCACCCCGACACGCGCAGAACCGCCAGGTAGATCGACCTTCTTGCGGAAGGCAAGCTTGATCATCCTTCACCGATCAAGCGCGCTTTGGATATGCGAACTCACCGGGTCGCCTGTTTCGTAGGACCCGCCGTCACGGACGACGCCATGCTCGCCGCGCGCTCCACCTCCGCGACCAGGAACTGAGCCTGCGGGAGATCGCCGAGCGGCTCGTCATCTCCACCGGGAAGGAAGAAGGCCGGCACCCGTCAGCGGCCACCGTCATGCGGATGCTCCACGACCACAATGACGAGGCGCTGGAAGCTTCTGGTTACGGATGGCTACCTGGCTCCTGGCCGTGGCTTCAAAAGTTCGAGGCCGACACACAGTTCGTAGGTCCGGGATCGGGTATCAGTGCTTGTCTTCCAGCGCGGCCAGCCGTTCGGCTACTTTGTCGCCGATGGTGACGAGCATCGCCATCTCGGTCGCAGTGAGATGATCGATGAGCACGTCGCGGACGTTGGCCACGTGCTGCGGAGCCGCGATCTTGATCAGGTCGCTGCCCCGGGGAGTGATGGCGACTACCGCTCCCCGTTGGTCGGCGAGGCACCGCTCGCGGGACACCAGGCCGCGATTTTGCATCCGGCCCAGGTGCTGTGACAGGCGGCTCTTCTCCCAGTGCAACAGCCGGCCGAGTTCGAACGACCTCAGCCGGCCTTCGGGCGCCTCAGAGAGATGGGCCAGCACCTTGTAGTCAGCGGCGGACAGCCCGCACCGGTTGCGCAGCTGCCGTTCGAGGAACTCCGACAGCCCGTCCTGCATCTTCATCAGGCTGCGCCAGGCCTGCTGTTCCCGCTCGTCCAACCAGCGCGGCTCGGTCATGCATGTCACTTTACCGTCTGGTTGACATGGTAACCAAGTGCCACGTACATTTGGTTCACAAGTTAACCAAATGGAGGGTGTCGACGACATAGCCGTTGACGACGACGGGTGGGGTATGGCGTCCTGTCCAGCTCCAGAAAGCAGGCACACCAATGAGCAGCATCAGCATCATCGGCCTGGGGAACATGGCCGGCGCCCTGGTCGGCCGGGCGCTCGTCGGCGGCAACGCCGTCGAGATCATCGGCCGCGACCCGGCCAAGGCCAAGGAACTGGCCGCCGCGCTCGGCGGCGCCACTGCCGGGACGGCCGGCGCCGCCCCGGCCGGCGACATCGTTATCCTCGCCGTCCCGTACGCCAGCGCGGCGGCGGTGGTCAGCGAGTACGGGGACGCACTTCACGGCAAGGTCATCATCGACATCACCAACCCCGTCTCTCCCGATTCCCAGGGCCTTGTCACCCCCGACGGCAGTTCCGGCGCGCAGGAGATCGCCAAGGTCGCCCCCGCCGGTGCGCACGTCGTGAAGGCGTTCAACACCGTCTTCGGTCACATGCTGGCGCAGGGCAACCCGCTGGACGTGCTCATCGCCGGCGACGACGCCGAGGCCAAGGCGACTGTGTCGGCGTTCATCAGGAGCCTCGGACTGCGGCCGATGGACACCGGCCCCCTGGGAATGGCGCGCTGGCTGGAGGGAACGGGCCTGGTGATGATCGGCCTGGGCCGCCATGGCGCGGGGAGCTTCAACTTCACCCTCGGCGTCAACACTTCTGCCTGAGCGCGCCCGCACCACTACTTCTCGCGCCACATCAATCACAAGGAGCAGTAGCATGCGCGTTTTCGTCACTGGCGGGACCGGCCATTCCGGTTCGTACATCGTCCCCGAACTCATCGCCGCCGGGCACGAGGTCACCGGCCTGGCCCGATCGGACACGGCCGCGGCGGCGCTGTCCGCGCTCGGCGCGAAGGTGCGCCGCGGCGACCTCCAGGATCTCGATGGGCTCAAGGAAGCGGCTGCGGACTCCGACGGCGTCATCCACGTCGCGCACCGGCAAGACCTGCTTCCGTCCGGCGGGATCCACGCCGTGGCTGCCGCCGAGCTCCCGATCATGCTGGCCTACGGCGAGGCACTCGGGGGAACCGGAAAGCCGCTGGTCACGGCAGGGAGCATCGGCTCGCCCGGGCAGGGATTCCTGGGCCGGACGGCCACCGAGGAGGATCCGGCCCTTCCCAGTGGGGATGAGCACAAGGGCACCCTGCGGGCTCGCAACGTCGTGGAAACCACCGTAATCGGCCTCGCCGAGCAGGGCGTGCGGTCTTCGGTCGTGCGTATCGCCAACATCGCGCACAGCACGACCGATCGTGCCGGCTTCCTCGTGCAGCTGATCGCGCTCGCGAAGGAGAAGGGCTTCATCGGCTATCCAGGAGACGGCGCGAACCTGTGGAACGCCGTGCACATCCGCGATGTCGCCTCCTTGTTCCGCCTGGCGCTGGAGAAGGGGCCGGCCGGCAGATACTGGCACGCGGTCGACGACGGGGGCATCCCGTTCCGGGAGATGGCCGAGGCTATTGGCAGCCGCCTGGGCCTGCCCGCCGTGAGCGTTCCCGTGGACGAACTGATGCTGCCGGGATACTTCGGGTTCCTCGCGAACATAGTCACGCAGAGCTACCCGGCGTCCAACCTCATCACCCGCCGGACCCTCGGCTGGGAACCCGCTCAGCCCGGACTGCTAGCCGATTTGGACAACGGCCATTACTTCTCCGCCAGCTGACGGCAGGGACCCCCATCGCAACGAGTCCGGCGAATCGCAAGGATACGACTCTTGGGAGGGACGCTGAGAATATGACGACTGTGGGATTCATCGGAAGCGGATACATCGGCACTACCATCGCGCGGCTCGCCATCGAGGCCGGGCACCAGGTAGTGCTCAGCAACTCGCGCGGTCCCGAAACGCTCGTGGACACGGCCGCGGAACTGGGGCCGCGGGCGTCCGCGGCGACGAGCGGGGAGGCCGCGGCGGCCGGTGACATCGTCGTGGTCACGGTGCCGGTCAAGGCGTTGCCCAGCTTGCCCGCCGCGCCACTGGCCGGGAAGACGGTCATCGACACGTGCAACTACGGCCCCGAACGTGACGGGTACATCCCCGAGCTCGACAGCAAGTCGCTCACCTCGAGCGAACTGCTGCTGGGGTACATCCCGGACGCCATGGTCGTGAAAGGGTTCAACAACATCTTCTTCAAGCACCTGCAGTCACTCGCCCGCCCGGCGGGGGCGGCCGACCGTTCCTACCTGCCGATCGCCGGCGACTCCGCGCCGGCGAAGGCGTCGGTGACCGAGTTCATCGAATCCATCGGGTACAGCGTCGTGGACGCGGGACCACTGGCCGATAGCTGGCGGCAGGCGACGGGCACGCCGGTGTGGGGGACCCCGTACGGGCCGGCCTCGAACGAGAAGGGCCAGCCGGTCGGCGAGGACGCCATCCGCGCGGCACTGGCGGCCGCAACGCGGTAACCGCGAGTTGGCGCGGGCCGCGGTATGGTCCGACCGTGTTGTGACGCGACCTCCTCGGAGGCGAGACTCCAGGGAAGACGAACCAGGACCGGCTCAACGGCTATCGAACCGCGCTCAACATGGTCGGCGTGCCCATCGACCGCTGCCGGGGTTCAGGCATCGGATCGAGGGGCTGACGGCGCAGAAGGACGGTGGGCGCGGAAGAACTCGATGATGTCGTGGGCCAGCAGGTCGGGTTCTTCGTGGGCGGCGAAGTGTCCACCGCGGGGCATGTGCGTGTAGCGCGTGATGTTGTAGGTGCGCTCGGCCCAGCTCCGCGGGGGCCGGCTCAGGTCGGCGGGGAACAGGGCGACCGCTGTGGGCACGCGCACCCGCTCCACGCACCTGGTCAGGCCGTGGGCGTACTCGTAGTAGGGCCTGAACGAGGTGGAGATCGTGCCGGTGAACCAGTAGAGGGACGCCTGCGTGAGGATGAAGTCGTCGCTGAAGCGCGAGGACAGGTCGCCTCCGCAGTCGGACCAGGCACGGTACTTCTCGACGATCCAGGCGAGCAGCCCGGCGGGCGAGTCGGCCAGGCCGGGGGCCAGGGTGAAGGGACGGGTGCTCTGCTGGTGCTGGTAGGCGCCTTCCTCCGCCTGCCAGGCCGCCACGGAGGCGAGGTGGTCCTGTTCCTGCGGGGTGAGGCCGTCCGGGTCGTAGCCGGCCGGGGGTGCCACGGCCAGCAGGTGGATGCCGGCCAGCGCCTCGGGGTGGGCCTCGGCGAGCCGTGAGGTGACGCCGGCGCCCAGGTCTCCGCCGTGTGCCGCGTACCGCTCGAAGCCGAGTTCGTCGCGCATCAGGCGGTGCCAGAGGTCGTGCGTCTGCTCCGCGCCGGTGAGTGCGGGCCGCTGGGGCGAGAAGGCGAATCCGGGCAGTGAGGGGACGATCACGGTGAAGGCGTCCTCTGCTGCCCCGCCGTACCGGGAGGGGGTGGCCAGCCGGTCGGCGAGGTGGACGAGTTCGAGGAAGGAGCTGGGCCAGCCGTGCGTGAGGATGATCGGCAACGCGTCCGGGTACTCGCCGTCGAAGCGGAGATAGTGCACCGGCGTTCCGTCGAGGTCCGCGAAATGTGACGGGAGGGCGTTGATGGCGGCCTCGTGGGCTCGCCAGTCGTAGCCGGAGGCCCAGTAGGCGACGAGGCGGCGGAGCTCCACGGCGTCGGTACCGGCCTCCCAGCCGTTCACCGGCCAGGGCCGGGGCCATCGCGTGGACGTCAACCGAGCGCGGAGCTCGTTCAGTTCCGCGTCACCGACCGCGATCACGAGTGTGGTACTCGACATGAGTTCTCCTTGCTGTGCTGCGTGCCGGCGTACGTGGGCGCGTTCCCCCTGGGGCCCGAACAGGGTGAGCAGTTCGGCCGGCGTGGGCCCGGCGTTGCCCAGCCAGTGCGGGACGTGCGTGTCGAACTCGGCCACCTCACCAGGCGCGAGGATCAGCTCCTGGTCGCCGAGCACGAACCGTAGCCTGCCGTTGAGCACGTACAGCCACGCGTAGCCTTCGTGGCGCTGCGGATGGGGCTCGGCGGGGCCTGTCGCCCCGGGAATGATCAGCTTGTACGCCTGGGTGCCGCCCGCCCTGTGGGTCAGCCGGAGGTAGGTCATGCCGTCGCGGTGGATCGGCCGCAGGTGGACGCGCGGGTCACCGGTCTGCGGCGCACCGATGAGCTCCTCCAGCGGCATGCCGTGGGCCTTGGCCAGTGGGAGGAGGAGTTCGAGGTTCGGCCGCCGCCCGCGCCCCCGCCGCTCTCCAGGCGCGACAGGGCGCTCTCGGAAAAGCCGGTCTCCGAGGCCAGGTCGGCCAGGGTCAGGCCGCGATGGTGGCGCATCCGCCGAAGCCTCGGCCCCAGGGCCGTCAGCGCGGCGTCGAGATCGTCGTCCACAGTGGCCATCCTTGCCGGCTCGGCAACGAGGAGTGCGAGCGCCGGGCACGGCGCCGATGTCCGGCTGTGACGTCAACCGTCCACACGTGCGCTGGCATTCCCGCGGGGCGGTCTCTTGCTGAGCTGGCAATTTCGGTGTGTCCGAGTCCGGAGGTGCCACAGACTCCCTACCGTGCGCTCAGTGTGTGTGCGGAGCATGTGCTGCCGGGCCCGGAATCCGGCCTGCTTGGCCAGACGGCAGAACAGCTCATGGGCGGTGCCGTACGACATCGCCTTGCCCAGCGGCGCGAACGCCCGAGTAGGTAGGAGCGGGCCGAGGCGCGGGCCCAACCCGCCGGAACAGGCCCGCGATCCGGGCCATGACCTGGTCGAACATCGCCCACCAACGAGCAGGGTCGGGGTTATGCCCTGCGGCCACCGCACGATCTTCAGGAGTCCTCACAACCCCCGATGATCACACGATGGCCGTACCCGTTCCCCGCCGGGTCCGCGACAAGATCGCGAAACCGGACTGAGGTATCAGGAGTGATCGAACAGAGTGACTACGCTCTGCGGTGCTTCCCGGCCGAAGAAGATCTGCAGGTTCTTCGCCGAGCGGCCGGCGGCGTCGCTACCACGTAGGAAAAGCCGCTCTTCGTAGCCGGGGAGCGCGACCTCGATGTCGGGTTGCTCAACCAGCTTGCTCGCCAGGTCAGCGCCGTCGTGCATGGCGAGGTTCGCATTCTCGCCGGCGAAGGGCGACATCAGATGCGCGGCGTCGCCGACGAGCGTTACGCCGGGCAGCCTGTCCCACCTAAGCCCGACGGGCAGGGCATAGATGGCTCGGAGCCACGGTTCCGCGTCGCTCTGTGTCACGAAGTCGTGAGCAGCGGCGACCAGCCATCGAACTCGTCGGCAACTTGACGGAGGCCAGCCCTTTGCCCGGCGCGACCGCCATCAGCGTGCCGCTGCCGATCGCGGCCACGCTCGCCCGACAGTCCTGGCCGCCCGAGGTGAGGGCGATCTCGATGAAGCAGGTTCCGCTGTAGAGAGGCTTGGCGGGGGTGAGCAGCGGACGCACCTTCGACCAGGCACCGTCCGCGCCGATGACGATGTCGGCGCGCGTGGCGGAACCTTCTGCGAAGGCGAGGTCGTAGCCGCCCTCCACACGGTGCCGGATCGAGGCGAGCTTGTGACCCCACCTGATCGTCCCGGGCGCCAGCGAGTCGATGAGCAGGCGCCTGAGTTCGCCACGATCCACCTCAGGGCGGGCCGAACCGGGGTCCGCAGGCATATCGAACAGGATCGTGCCGTGGCGGTCGACCACACGCTTGGCGTCCTCGCCCGGGCGGACCAGAGTGAGGAACTCGTCGTAGAGAGACCGGCTGCGCGAAGCGCGACCTGTCCGGTCTCTACCTGAATGTCGAGCAGACCGCCCTGCGCACGGGTCTTCGCCGAAGCCTCACCCTCGTAGATTGTCGCGGCGACGCCGTGAGCCTGAAGCACCCGGGCGAGCGTCAGCCCGCCCATGCCTGCTCCGACAATGGCGATGGTCTTCTGCATGCTGCGCTCCTCTGTTGCGCCGACACGCGCCGGCGATGTGCAGTGCCGGGAGCGGGCGGGATGCGCGGTATCGGCAAGGAGACGCTCACCGATCAGAACCATCTGCATCGATGTATGAGCGATATCCTGCGGAAGGACCCGCGGAACATCGTTTTTCGCGACCTGGGGATTGTAGCTCGGCATCCGCCTCGCGGCAGTCGGAGCCGGCTACGGCCAGCGCAGCGACGAGCGGACCAACCGGCGCAACGGCTACCGCACCCGCGACTGGGACACCCGAACAGGATCGATCGAACGAGCCATCCCGAAACTCAGGTCGGGCTCGTACTTCCCGGACTGGCTGCTGGAGCGACGCCGCCGGGCCGAGCAGGCACTCATGAGCGTCGTGGCCACCAGCCGCCTGCAGGGCGTCTCGACCCGGCGCGTCGACAAGCTGATCGAGCAGCTCGGGAGCAGCGGCAGGCGGGTACCATGGCGGGCCGCGAACGCGGCGGCGCCGATCCAGGTCACCCAGTACGCTGGATGCTCCTCGAAACCGGACCGTCCACCGGCCGGTGACGGGGTCGCGGTGGAGGCGGCCGGCTCGCTCATGCGGCATCTCGCAGCACAGCAGATAGGCGCCGCCGGAGGTGTGGTGCAGGCCGTGGTCGGCGAACTCGTTGAGGAAGCGGCCGTATTCGGCGTTGCTGACCAGCAGGTTGCGCCACCGCAGGCCGCCGCGCGGCACATACTCCGCTTTCAGACGTGGAAGACGAGTCGGCCGCCGGGGTGGTCGTGTCCAGCGCCTCATGCAGGCTGCCCGCCGCGCATGCCAGCGAACAAATCCCGTCGACCGGCGGGACGGGGTAACGCTCGGGCGTCCATCGGCTCCTTCTCCACAGCCGAGTAAGTCGGGACGGCCGAGAAAGGGGACAGCCATGAGCCTGATGGTCGCCGGGATGCTGGCGAGCGTGGCGGGCAGCCTGCTGGCACTGGCCACGACCTGGGTACGCGAACGGCACAGGCAGCGAAGGCTAGCCGAGGTCATCGCGTGCCTGCCGAAGGGCAGCGTGTATATCGACCGGGCGGACGGCGTACGCGTCCACGTTGGTTCCGCTGATTCGGCGGCCGCGGCGGAGCCCGGTGATGGATGATGTGGACGACACCTCGCAAGGCAGGAGCAGACCACCGTGACGCCGCCTCCCCGGCCTCCAACTGGCGACGACGGTGCCGAGTTCGCGCAGTGGTACCGCCGGGAGTTTCCCGACCTGCTGCTGTTCGCGCACCGGCTGGGGGCACGCTGGCACGAGGCGTTCGACTTGGCGCAGGAGGCGTGCGCGAAGGCCTTTCCGCACTGGCCGGAGATCGGCAAACCGCGGGCCTACCTGCGGGTCGCGATCAGGAACGCCTACTTCAAGATGAGCCGGGGCGTCAGGGAAAGCGAGCTCGGCGCGGCGGCGACGGACACCGCCTCAGCCGGGGACCAGGAGTTGCTGCGGGTCGAGTTCCAGGATCAGGAGCGCGCGATCTTCGCGGCGATCCGGCACCTTCCGCCCGTCCAGCGGGAGATCATGGCGTGGACGATCGACGGGTACACTCCGGCCGAAATCGCCGAGCTGCTCGACAAGAGCCCGCCGGCCGTACGCGTCAATCTCTACAAGGCCCGCGCGACGCTCCGGACCGCGCTGACTGGGATGGGAGGCGACGATGGCTGAGGTGAACCCCCGGCGCTCACTCGACGGGCCCCGGCTAGACCGGCTGCTCGCCGAGTCGCAGCGGCGAGCCAGGTCGGCGGTCGAGCAGGCGGTGGACACCGAGGCGAGCCTACGGGAGATCGCCAGGCCGCGGCCGACCGTGCTCGTGGTCGAGGACGACCCCTCCATGTCGGAGGCCCTCGCCCTCATCCTGGCCAGGTCCGGGTTCGAGGTCGTGGGCGTCGCGATCGAGGGCCGGGAGGCGGTGGCCGCGGTCCGGCGGACGCGTCCTGATGTGGTGACGATGGATCTCATGTTGCCCGGGATGGATGGATGGGTCGCTACCGAGATCATCGCCAGGGAGCACCCCTCGACGCGAGTGGTTTGCGTCACCGCGAAGGACGAGCGGGCGGACCTGCTGCGCGGGCTGGCCGCCGGTGCGGTGGGGTTCCTGACCAAGCCGTTCAGCGTGGACGAGCTGGTGGCGACGCTGCGCGAGGTGCTGCGTGGCGGCTATCCCATCGCCGCGGCGATCATGGCGTCACTGCCGCCGCCGGGCCTGGCGCAGACCGCGCCGGCTCCCGCGATCAGCCTGTTCACCGAGCTGGAGGCTACGGTGCTCCGGCACCTGGCCGACAACTTGTCCACCCCGCAGATCGCGGCGGCCACCGGCTTCACCGTCCAGGAGGTCACCGAGCTCCAGGCGCTCATCGTGGAGAAGATCAAGCTGCGCACCGCCCTGCAGGACAAGGGACACCGGCTCGGCTCCTGACGGACCGCAGCCGGACCCCAGGGCACCGGCGCGCGCAACGACTTGCCGTGTTGGGTCGGACCGGGAAAACCCACCATCAAGACCCGCTGGGAGCTCGCCGTCGACACCGCCGAGAAGAGCGTCTTGTCCTCGATCGCCGGCGGAACGCCGTGAACCGTGCCCGCGCCTTGCGCGCGTCGTCGGCCTCGGTGGTGAGCAGTCCCAGGTAGGCCGACAGGACGTTGCCCATCGGGAAGCCGGGGGAGTCGGCCAGCGCGGCCTTCGTCTCGGCGGCGACCTCCACCCGGAAGTGCAGCAGCCCGTCGACGGCCTGGTCGTAGTGCCGCGCCGCGGCGGTGCTCGCCCCGCTCATCGCCAGGCCGTGCTGGTCGTCGGTCACCGATTCAATGTAACGGGCAGGCATCCGGACCGGCGGGAGGAGACGTTGCATCGCCGGCCCACCGCGACGAGGTCAAGTGATCATTACCGTCGCCCGCCGAACTGCCAGGCGTCTCCTCTCGCCGGGCAGGGACGTCGCCAGGCAGCTGAGCGCCAGGACCCGCCGCATGCTGGGCTACAGCATCCACCCGCCCGAGCTGGGCCTGGTGGACGGCATGCACCCGCACCGGCTCTTCGCCTGGACCCCGGGCAGGTGGCGTCGTCCCGGGGGCCCGCTCAGATCAGGCCGAGCGCCAGCATCGCGTCGGCGACCCGGCGGAAACCGTCGATGTTGGCGCCGGCCACGTAGTCGCCCGGCATGCCGTACTCGTCGGCGGTCTGCAGGCAGCGGTCGTGGATGTCGCGCATGATCTCCTCAAGCCGGTGCTCGGAGAACTCGAACGTCCACGAGTCGCGGCTGGCGTTCTGCTGCATCTCCAGCGCGCTGGTCGCGACGCCGCCCGCGTTGGCCGCCTTGCCGGGTCCGAAGGCCACGCCCGCCTCCAGGAACACCTTGATGCCCTCCGGCGTGGTGGGCATGTTCGCGCCCTCGCCGACCGCGATGCAGCCGTTGCCGACCATGACCGCGGCGTCGCGGCCGGTGATCTCGTTCTGCGTGGCGGACGGCATCGCCACCTCGCACGGCACCTCCCACACGCTGCGGCCGGCCACGAAGGTGGCGTTGTCGCCGCGGCGTTCGGCGTAGACGTCCAGGCGGCCGCGTTCGACCTGCTTGATCTGCTTGAGCAGGTCCAGGTCGATGCCCTTCTCGTCGAGCACGTAGCCGGAGGAGTCGGAGCACGCGACGACCCGGCCGCCCAGCTGCTCGATCTTCTCGATGGTGTAGACGGCCACGTTGCCGGAGCCGGACACCGCGACCCGCTTGCCGTCGAACGACGTGCCGCGCGCCTTCAGCATCTCGTCCACGAAGAAGGCGCATCCGTAGCCGGTGGCCTCCGTACGGACCTGCGCGCCGCCGTATGCCAGGCCCTTGCCGGTGATGACGCCCGACTCGTACCGGTTGGTGATGCGCTTGTACTGGCCGAACAGGTAGCCGATCTCCCGGCCGCCGACGCCGATGTCACCGGCGGGCACGTCGGTGTACTCGCCGATGTGCCGGTAGAGCTCCGTCATGAAGCTCTGGCAGAAGCGCATGACCTCGCGGTCGGAACGCCCCTTCGGGTCGAAGTCGGAGCCGCCCTTGCCGCCGCCGATCGGCAGGCCCGTCAGGCCGTTCTTGAAGATCTGCTCGAATCCCAGGAACTTGACGATCCCCAGGTAGACCGACGGGTGGAAACGCAGTCCACCCTTGTACGGCCCGAGCGCGCTGTTGAACTCCACCCGGAAGCCGCGGTTGATCTGCACCTCGCCCCGGTCGTCGGCCCACGGCACGCGGAAAATGATCTGCCGCTCGGGCTCGCAGATCCGCTCTATGATCTTCGACTCGGCGTATTCGGGGTGCTTCCCGAGAACCGGGCCGATGCTTTCGAGCACCTCGCGCACGGCCTGGTGGAACTCCGTCTCCCCAGGATTGCGGCGTAGGACGTTGTCGTAGATCGACGACAGTTTCTCGTGCACACGTACTCCCTAGGCTCACTGCATGCGCTTCCTCACTGTAAGGGGCGGCTCGTTGTGAGCTGCACCCGTATGACCCATTAGCGAAGACCGTGTCACCTGCACGCCTTCAGGCCCGGCAGGTCAGCGGAACGCAAAACTTTTCCGCGGGCCGCCGGCCGGCCGTCACAGCAGCGCGCGCCGCGCTGTCCAAGCTGGCGCGATCGCCCACCGCGATCGCCCACCGCGATCGCCCACCGCGATCGCCCACCGCGATCGCCCACCGCGATCGCCCACCGCGATCGCCCACCGCGATCGCCCACCGCGATCGCCCACCGCGATCGCCCACCGGGACCGCCCACCGCGATCGCCCACCGGGACCGCCCACCGCGATCGCCCACCGGGACCGGCTCGGCGCGCGACCCACCAAGGAGGCCCACCATGCGGGACCATCGATCGAACGCCTGGCAGACGGCGGTCACCATCGTGCAGGAGGCGGAGCCGCCGTTCATCCCGGAGGGCGCACACGAGATGACGCTGGTCATCGAGTACCCGCCAGGAGACCCCGGCACGCCGCCGCACCGCCACACCGGGCCCGCCTTCGGTTTCGTGCTGGAAGGCGAGATGCTGCTGGAGCTCGAAGGCGAGCCCGAGCGGGTCGTACGCGCCGGCGAGGCGTTCTGGGAGCCCGGCGGAGACGTCATCCACTACCAGGACGGCAACAACCGCGACGACATCCCGCTCCGGTTCACCGTGACGATGTTGTGCGAACCCGGCAAGCCGATGCTCACGCTGGTGGACGACGACGAGCTCGCCCGGCGGGCGGACCGCCGCGCCGCCCGCCCGGTCTGAGCGTCCGCGGTGTGCGCGCGCCGGCAGCACACCGGCCGCGCGGAGCGGGGCCGCCCGGTTCGTCACGAAGCTGCTGACCGACCGGTCAGCAGCGGGGCGAGGCGGGCCAGGTCGTCGACGGCGCTGGTCAGGTCGTCCACCAGCGGGTGGAGCAGGACGTGGTCGGCGCCGGCGGCCAGCTGCCCCCGCGCCCGCGCGGCGATCGCGGCGTCGTCGCCCCAGGCCACGACGGCGTCGACGAGGCGGTCGCTGGGCTCCCCGCCGAGGTCGGCGTCGCCGTACCCGAGCCTGCGGTAGTTGGCGGTGTAGTGGTTCTCGCGCCCGCCCATGTGGAACAGGGCGCGGATCCGCCCCCTGGCGCGGCCAGCGTCGGCGTCGAGGACGACGGCCTGGTGCGGGATGAGCAGGGGGCCGGGGCCGAGAGCGTCGCGCGCCGCCCGGGTGTGCTCGACGGGTTGCAGGAAGGGGTGGACACCGCCGGTCCGCTCGCCGGCCAGCCGGTGCGCCTTGGGGCCGAGGGCCGCGAGCACGCGGGGGTAGCGGGCGTCCGGCTGGATGCGGGTGGCGGCTTCGTCCATGGCGTCCAGGTAGGCGCGGAGCTCGGCCAGCGGGCGCTCGCCGCCGTGGCCGCCGAGCCCGAGGATCACGCGGTCCGGGTACGCCTCGGCGAGCGTGGCCGCGCCGCTGTGCGTCGCCTGCGGGTCGCGCATCCTGATGTTGGCGACGCCGGCGCCCGCGACCAGCCGTTCGGTGGCGGCGAGCATGAGCGCCAGCTGGGTGAAGATCTCGCGTCCGGAGGCGGGGGAGGCCGCCGGCGGTTCGCCCGTCCACACCGAGCCGTACCCGAGCCGCTCGATCCGCGCGAACTGCTCGCGTTGCGTGTCCACCGGCGTGTGCAGCAGCGTCATCGGCATGATCCACACGCCGAAGCGGCCGAGGCGGTCCTTGGTCGGGGTCATCGTCACTCCTGCGGAAAAGTTAGCGGAGCCATCCTCCGCTTATCTGGGACCTAAGATACGGAAGCAGGCTCCGGTTTGTGAACCCCAGGAGGCGGACGTGGGCGACACCACCACCAGACGCGCCATGCGGGCCGACGCGCGCCGCAACCGCGACCGGCTGCTGGCCGAGGCGCGCACCGCCTTCCTGGACCACGGCACCGACGCCTCGCTGGAGGACATCGCCGCGCGGGCCGGAGTCGGGGTCGGCACCCTCTACCGGCACTTCCCCACGCGGGAGGCGCTGCTGGAAGAGCTGCTGCGCGAGCGGTTCGACGCCCTGACCGCCGGCGCCCAGGGGCTAGCCGGCCACCCGTCCCCCCGCGAGGCGCTGATCGCCTGGACGCTGGACTTCGTACAGACCACCACCGTCTACCGGGGGCTGACCGCGGCGGTGACGGCCACGCTGAACGACCCCTGCTCCGCCCTGCACGCCTCCTGCGAGACGATGCGCGGCGCCGGGACGGCCCTGCTGACCCGCGCGCAGGAAGCGGGCGAGGTACGCGGCGACATCACGCCACTCGAGTTCCTCGCCTTGGTCGCGGGCTCCTCATGGGCGCGCGAGCAGATGGCGGGCGACGACCTCCAGGGAGATCGCCTGCTCCTGCTGCTCTTCGAAGGGCTGGAACGCCCCGACGCCGGAGGCCGGCCGGATCGCTAGTGCCGCGCCGGGGCGGCCGCCGGCTCCGGGGCCAGCACACTCAGCAGGTCGGCCGCATTTTCGGCCGGACTTCGCAACAGGTGTTCGATGCCGACATGTCCGCCCATCCCCGCCTGAGCGCCTTCGGCTCGTACGCCGTTCGCCGACCAGATTTGACCGCTCGTCGTAAACGCGCACCCGGATCCGAATACGGCATACGGTATGTGTTACCCGTATCTTCGTGGCAATCAGTACGAGGTTCGCGAGTCCCACAGGTTTTCTGAGTCGTTCCCGTACCGTGGCGGCGCCCACGTGGAGCCGGTGGCTGGTGCCCCCCGCCGCGCTCTCCGTGCACCTGGCGATCGGTCAGGCGTACGCGTGGAGCGTGTTCAAACCTCCCCTCGAATCCTCGCTCGGCCTGTCGGGCACCCAGAGCGCACTGCCCTTCCAACTGGGCATCGTCATGCTCGGCCTGTCCGCGGCCTTCGGCGGCACATTGGTCGAGCGCAACGGGCCGCGCTGGGCGATGTTCGTCTCGATGGCCTGCTTCTCCTCCGGGTTCCTGCTGTCCGCGCTGGGCGTGGCCACGGGTCAGTACTGGCTGGTGGTCCTCGGGTACGGGTTCGTGGGCGGGATCGGGCTCGGGATCGGCTACATCTCCCCGGTCTCCACGCTGATCAAATGGTTCCCCGACCGGCCCGGCATGGCCACCGGCATCGCGATCATGGGGTTCGGCGGGGGAGCGCTCATCGCCTCGCCGTGGTCGGCCCAGATGCTCGATTCCTTCGGCACCGGCACGGGCGGGATCGCCGCGACGTTCGTCGTGCACGGCGTCGTCTACGCGGTCTTCATGTCCATGGGCGTGCTACTGGTGCGCGTCCCCGCCGACGGGTGGGCGCCGAAGGGATGGCGGCCGAGCGAGGCGGCCACACGACGGCTCGTCACCACCGCCGACGTCTCCGCCCGCAACGCCATCCGCACCCCGCAGTTCTACTTGCTGTGGCTGGTGTTGTGCCTGAACGTCACCGCCGGGATCGGCATCCTGGAGAAGGCCGCGCCGATGATCGTCGACTTCTTCTCCGGCACCTCCATGCCCGTCGCGGCGGGGGCGGCGGCGGGCTTCGTCGCGCTGCTGTCGCTGGCGAACATGGCGGGGCGCTTCGGCTGGTCGTCGACCTCCGATCTGATCGGGCGCAAGAACATGTACCGCGTCTACCTGGGCGTGGGCGCGCTGCTCTATCTCGCGATCGCGCTGGCGGGCGACACCTCCAAGCCGCTGTTCATCATCTGCGCGCTCGGCATCCTGTCCTTCTACGGCGGCGGCTTCGCAACGGTCCCCGCGTATCTGAAGGACCTGTTCGGCACGTACGAGGTCGGGGCGATCCACGGCAGGCTGCTCACGGCCTGGTCGACCGCGGGCGTGCTCGGCCCGCTCATCATCAACGCGATCGCCGACGGGCAGGAGGCCGCGGGGCGGTCGGGTCCCGCCCTGTACACCACGTCCCTCTACATCATGATCGGCCTGCTCGCGGTCGGATTCGTCGCCAATGAGCTGATCCGGCCGGTGCACGAGAAGCACCACGAACGGCCACGGCAGGAGAATGTGGCAGGGAAGGGACAAACGGTATGACGGACAGCACGGAATCCGCGGACTCCACGGACACGACAAATCGCCGGACCGGGCTGATGGTGCTGGCATGGGCGTGGGTGGGGGTGCCGTTCGCGTACGGCGTCTACCAGCTGTTCCTCAAGCTCACCCAGCTCTTCTCCGGCTGAGTGATTATCTGATAAAAATTCACTTTCTATAGCCGCGCACAGGTAAATACCATCGATTTCCGGGAAATTGCTTCAAATGAAACCCCGGATCTCGGAAGTGCAGCGAAAAACGGCAGTGCACATGGCATTCTGTTGACCGTGCGTCGTCACCCGGTCGCAACGCGCGGGAAAACGCGCCTGGACAAGGAATGCCATGTCACATCGGATCTCCTGCTTTGGGGCGCTGCTGCGCCGTCGTCGTGGTCGGAGGCGTCGTCGTCGCGCTGACGGTGCGGGCCCGCGCCGAACGCACCGCGCAGCAGGCCAAGGACATCGCGGAGAAGGCCGCCCGCGACGCCGTGCAGCACAAGGCCACCGCCGTCGAGCAGGCCCAGGTCGCCCGCTCCAGGCCCACGCCAAGTGACAGTGGTACGAAGCCGCCCAGTCCGAGGGCGCCAGGCTGGTCGAACGCGTGCAGGCCGTGGCCGACATCGAGGCCAGGGGCTACACCGGCGTCGAGGGTTACACCCCTAGTTCGCCGGCAGCCCGCTCGACAAGCACCACCAGGCCGCCGAAGACCTGCTGCGCGAGGCGGTCGAGATCACCCGCGCCGGCGTGGGCAGCGCGGCCAGAGCCGGCGTGCGGGGCGTCACCGACGAGGCGCAGATGTTCCTCACCCGGCTCCAGCTGGAGATCGACGAGGAGCTGCGCGAGTTCCCCCGGGCCAGCGTCTACCACCGGAGCCTCGTCGACATCGACCACCTGGCCACCCAGGCGCTGCACAGCGTGCAGCGCCTGCGCCTGCTGGCCGGGTCGTGGCCGGGCATCCAGCGCGCCGACTGCACCTTCCGCGAGATCATCGAGAGCGCCCGCGGCCGCATCGGCCCCCACAACCGCGTCGAGTACACCTACCTTCCCGAAGCGGGGGAGACGCGGGTCGAGGGCCGCGTCGGGCGGCTCGCGCACGACTAAGGCTTCCGCGTCGACGTCCGCGCCCCGTCCACCAGCGGCGGCGTGAAGGCGATGTGCCTGATCCCGCTCTCCCTCATCTGCCAGGGCCCCCGCGAGCAGGCCGTTCCGGCGCACTCCGGCGGGGAGCGGCTTGAGCCCGAGCCCGTGCCGGCCCAGGCCACGGCCCTGCCCGTGGTGCTGAGGCCGGCCGGATAGCCGGCCTCACGCCCGTCCGACGCGCAGGGGCAGCGTCCGCGGCCCGCGGACCTGCCCCGCCGCCCAGGTCACCGCCGCCGGGTCGGCCAGGGCGAACTCCGGGATCCGCTCCAGCCAGACCTCCAGGGCGACCCGCAGCTCCATGCGCGCCAGATGGGAGCCCACGCAGCGGTGGATCCCGAGCCCGAACGCCACATGCCGGTTGACCTCGCGGTCGATGACGACCTCGTCCGGCCGGTCGAAGTGCGCCGGGTCCCGGTTGGCCGCCGGGAAGGACAGCAGCACCCAGTCGTCGGCCTTCATGTCGGCCCCGCGCCAGTGCATGTCCTGCTTGACCAGGCGTGCCATCGTGACCGGCGCGTACGCCCGCAGGAACTCCTCCATCGCGGTCGGCAGCAGCTCCGGCTCGGCCACCAGGCGCTCCCTGTCGGCCGGCGTCTTCGCCAGGTGCCACAGGGACGCGCCGATCGCGCTCCACGTGGTGTCGATGCCGGCGATCAGCAGCAGGGCCATCGTGCCGGACACGTGCTGGGGCTGGAGCTTCCGGCCGTACAGCTCCGCCTCGATGAGGTAGGTGGTCAGGTCGTCGCGCGGGTGGTCGAGGTGGTCCCGGATCTGCTCCAGCAGGTAGTCGAACAACTCCGACATGCGCGCCATGCGCTCGTCGGGCGGCAGGTTGACGCCTTCGAGGGAATGCTCGATGAACGTACGGAAGCGCGGCCCGTCCTCGGGCGGGAACCCCAGCATGTCGGCGATCACCCGGACCGGGATGTGCTGGGCGTACTCGCGGGCCGCGTCGACGTCCCGCCGGCCCTCCAGGGCGTCGATGAGCTCGTGGCAGTACGCCCGCGTGGCAGCCTCCCGCTTGGCGACGGCGCTCTTGGTGAAGGCCGGCAGCAGCAGCCTGCGCGCGTCGCGGTGGAACGGCGGGTCGGACGAGATCGGGGGCACGCCGCCGACCGGCGCCAGGTCCAGCGGCGGCCGGTAGTTGCTCATGACGATCGCCCGCGAGGAGAAACTCTCGGTGTCGTAGGCGATCGCCGCGACGTCCTCATGCCGCGTCGGCAACCAGCCGCCGCCGAACCGCTCGGTGCGCGCGATCGGGCAGCGCTGCCGTAGGTCGTCCTGGATGGGGTACGGGTCGGCGGCCCATTCCGGCTCAAGGTGGGAGAAGTCGGTGGCCCAGTCGGAGACCGGGCCGGTGACGACCTCACTGCGGACGCCATCCGGCTCGCGGCCGTCCCCGTAGTTCTGCGTGAAGCGCTCGTCAACGGCCATGTCAGGTCTCCTCGTGCGCGTCGATCGCCCTCTCGGGACAGTTGGCCACCGCCAGGCGCGCCGCCTGTTCCTCACCCGGCGGTACGAGGCCGTGGCCCCGGACCTGCCCGTAACCCTCGTCGTCCTCGCCGAACAGCCCGGGGGACAGGTCGTAGCAGCGGCCGTGCCCCTGGCACCGTTCGGAGTTGATCTGCACTTTCACGGGGTTGACTCCCTTTCTGCGGTGATGCCGGCGGGGGCGAGCACGGTCACGACACGGGTGAGCAGGTCGGCCCACTCCCCGTCGTCGACCGCGTGCAGGTCCGGCGTGACCAGCGCGCTGCCCATCGCCAGCAGGAGGCAGAAGTGGGCCAGCGCCTCGGGCGACAGCGCGGGATCGAGCTCGCCGTCGTCCTGCGCCCCGCGTACCAGCCCGGAGATCTGGCCGGCGCGTTCGCCGAGGTAGTCGCGCATGGGCAGGGCGACGTCCTGGTCACGACGGGCCGCGACGAGCGCCTCGACGATGAGACGGCCGCGTACGTCGGGCCGGCGGGGCAGTTTGCGGCCGATGACGAGGAGCAACTCGGTGACCGGCCGGTCGGGGTCGGCGGCGAGCAACTCGGCGAGCATGCTGCGGCCGTGCGCGCGCAGGGCCGCGACGAGCAGCTCCGCCTTCGAGCCGAAGTGCGCGTAGAGCGCGCCGTTGCTCACCCCGGCGGCGGCGGCGATGTCGGCGACCCGGGTGCCGTCGTACCCGCGCTCGGCGAAGACGTCGGCGGCCGCGCGGAGCAGCCGCTCCCGCGTCTCGGCGGCCGTGACACCGGCTATGCGCCCCATGCACGAATTAAAAATCCGTTCATTTGATTCGTCAAGGGCACCTTGAGCGTGTGAGCTGTTGTCTGACGGCCTTGCAGATGTCAGTACGGCACCAGAGATGTCAGTGGATCTGGCAGTAGCCCATCGGAGATGTCAGTAGGTAGGTACGTGTATCGCAGGAGGTTCGGCCCGGGAGATGACGACGCTCTGGCACCGGCGGCTGGCGTTAGTGGTGGCACCGGCGTACGGCGAGTCGTTCGCGTCGTGGGTTGATCGGATGGCCCCTGCGGAACGGATGCCCGCCGTGGACGATGGTCGAGGCGTTGGGGCTGGATGTACGCGCGTCAAGTGAGGTTCGTTCATTGGCGTACCCTCTCTGTCAGACTGCTGTGATACATGGGACAGATGAGTCCATTTGATGTGAAGCAGGGCGAGACAGGACGATCGAGACAGTGACGATGACCCTCGCCGATCAGAGCGCCTTGACGGGGCAGGATGGTCGGGTGACCGATGAGCAGCCGGCCCGGCAAAAGCGGCGGACGTTCACCAAGGCCTACAAGGCGCGGATCCTGGCCGCTTTCGACGCGCTGCCCGAAGGCAGCCCTGAGCGGGGCGCACTGCTCCGCAAGGAACGGCTGTACCACTCCCATATCGTGCACTGGAGAAAGCAGGCTGAGAGCGGAACACTCCCGGCCTCGACCGGCCAGCCGCACAAGAGCGCCGAGTCGTTCTTTTCCGCGCTAAAGAACGAATGGCTGCACCACTTCGTCTTCACCACCCGAGCCAAGGCAAGACGGCAGGTCATCCGCTATATCGAAGGGTTCTACAACCGCCGACGCCCGCCCTCCCCGGTCAGCTGCAGCCCGTCCGAACGAGCGCGGTCCACCAGCATCGTGATCAACTGCTCGTCGCTCACCGCGCTCGACACGGCCTCTTCGACGACCTCGTCACGGTCCTCTTGCTCTACGGCGATCTCCGTCATCAGACGCATCTCCTTGATCGTTAGATCCGCCGTTAATTAGACACTCCCCCGGTCGCGTTGAGCTGGCGGATTCGGTTGATCATGCGGTTGTGTCGACGGCTCAGGTGTCCGGGGTACGCGTGGGTAGGGCGCAGCCGGTGCGCACTGGGTCGAGCACGAACAGGGTTGTGTAGCGGCGTACGTTTGGCGCCTCCTGAAACAGTCGGTCCGCGACGGCGGTGTGGTGCGCCATGCCGATGCACGCGAGTATCACGACGTAGTCCCAGTCACCGGAAACGTCGTAGATCTGCTGTACCTCGTCTGCAGCGAGCAGTCGCCTGCGGAATGTGTGATGGTGCCGGCTGGATTCGCGTTCGAGCGTCACCAGGCATACCGCGAGCAATGCGGTCGGCAGGCGACTTGGGTCGAGTAGCGCGACGTGCCGGGCGAGCACACCGTGCTTACGGTAACGGTCGATTCGCCGCTGCACGGCGCTGGGTGACAGGGCAACGAGGTCACCAAGTTCGCGAAGGGTGCGCCCAGAGTCGCGCTGCAGCAGGTCGAGCAGTTCATGGTCGACGTCGTCGAGCGTCAGGATCGGCTTCGGCACGCAACAATCTTGCGTCGAGGCGGGAAGAATTTCAATCGGGAACAGCGGGGTTACGGCTAGCGTCGTCGCCCAGGAGTGCGTGGCTGAGGAAGGAGCTGCGCCATCGACGACAGGAGAAGGCTCATGTCCTCATCGGTGCTCTACATGTCGATGTCCCTCGACGGGTACATCGCGGGTCCGAATGACGAACCGGGCAACCCCGGCGGTGACGGCGCGGCGGTGGAGCGGCTGCACGCCTGGGGCTACACCGCGGTCGGGGACATCCGGCGGTCCGGGCCGGCCGGGGAGTTGGCTGAGGCGATGGAGGCGACCGGTGCGGTGCTGGCGGGTCGACGGACCGTGGAGCAGGTCGATCATTGGAAAGGTGATCATCACGGAGTGTCGATCTTCGTGCCCAGTCACCGGCCGCCGGGTCCCTCCGTGGCGAGCTATCCGTTGGTGACGTATGTGACCGACGGGATCGCCAGCGCGATGGCGCAGGCGAAGGCCGCTGCCGGAGACCGGGACGTGATGGTGCAAGGCGCGTATACGGCGCAGCGGGCGATCGAGGTCGGCGTGCTGGACGAAATGCAGATCCATCAGATCCCGGTGCTGCTCGGCGCTGGTCGTCGGCTGTTTGAGGTGTTGCCGTCGCGCGTCGAGTTGGAGATCGTTCGGGTGATCGACACACCGGAGGCCACCCATCTCCGCTACCGCATCCGCCGCTGAGCTGGCCATGCAGCAGCCTGCGTACGGGTTCGTGGGAGCGGGTGCGATCACGGCCGCCATCGTAGAGGGCCTCAATGCGGATGTTGCTGGCCCTCCTGCGATCTACCTGTCACCACGCGGACGCAGTGTGGGACGCGAACTGGCCAGCCGGTTTCCGAACGTGCATGTGTGTGACAGCAACCAGAATGTGCTCTCGAACGCGACGTCGATCGTGCTCGCGGTGCGTCCGCGGGTAGCTCGTGCCGTCGTCGAGGAACTGTCGTTTCGGCCGGAGCACGTGCTGATCAGCGCGATGGCCGGTGTGCGGCTGGAACGGCTGCAGGACTGGGCCGCACCGGCCGGTCACGTCGTCCGGGTCATCCCGCTGCCGCAGGCAGCGCGTGGTCAAAGTCTGACGGTGGTGTACCCCGACAACGCCGTTGCTCGTGAACTGTTCGCCCGTGTAGGTGGCATCCTGGTGCCGAGCGACGAATCAACCTTGGAGGCGTTCAGCGCGGTGACGGCTACCTTCGCCGCGCATCTCGATTACCTCACCACCATCGCCAGCTGGCTGGCCGACCACGGCGTTGATTCCGGCGCCGCGACCGCCTACACCACGCACATCTTTGGTCAGCTGGGCCAGTCCCTGTTACAGCCGACCGACTCGCTTGCCGCTCTGACCGACGATCACATGACTCCGGGCGGGATCAACCAGCAGCTCATGACCGAGCTGCGGCGGGATGGCGTACCCGACATGGTGCGGCGCGCCCTCGATCGGATACTGGCTCGCCTCCGCGGAGAACCCGCCTGAGTTCGTGCGGGGTGGGGATGCAGCGGCGTCTTCACCTCGTCACAGAGCTCCTCCGAACTGTATTCGGATCGCACTGTCACTTTGAATGTCGTTCGGTCAGATCAATTAGACGTTGATCTAAATGACAGCGCCCAGGTCGGTCATGTGTCAATCCCCTCAAAGCGTGGAGACGGTTCTATGCCACAGCGGTCCTCAGCAGGGCCGATGAGGCTTGTCTCTTCTCGATCACCGCTTTGCTGGCACCCTGCTGGACGCGCTGCGCTACTTCATGGATCAACGCCGCTACGACCCCTGGGCCGGAACCCTCTGGCACGAATTCTGCCTCGACGACCACCCCACCGCGGTCACCAACCGGGTCCTCAATCACCTCAAGATGAGGAACGCGGACCCGGCACTGCTCAAACCGCTCGCCCTCTGGGAACCAGGCGCGCCCCACCACCTGCACCCGGCCGAGACCCTGGAAGACCTGGACCTGCCCGAGGCCGCGCTGCTCCTGGCTGGCGAAGGACTACGCCCCTGGGAGAGCGTTACATCGCCCCAGATCGACCTACGAGGGAGAGCACGAGGCATGGATCGGACAGACAGACAGAACCTCAAACCAATTGGTAGTTTCTGATCATGTGGTGTGTCCCGGGTTGAGTAGAGGTGGATTGCTGGATTCTTGTGCCACTTGATGAGAGGAAAGTGGCATGGGACGACGGGGCTATCTGAAGCGCCCCGACTTTGATGGAGACCTCAACGGTTGATTCCGGCGGGTTCGTTGGGCTGGTGTTGAGCGTAGTAGAGAGCTTCGAACTCCTCTGGTGGCAGGTGTCCGATCGCTGAGTGCAGGCGG